>NZ_BCPS01000096.1:0-158161 GCF_016586185.1 Paenibacillus sp. EPM92 | reverse complement strand
GGCAGCGGCCCGGCGCCCGCAGCCGGCCGGACAGCGCGTGTACGTGCGCATCGCCGCCGACCGAGAGCAGCCGGCCGTGCTGGCGGCGCTGAAGCGGCTGATCGCCGAGCATCACGGCCCGGTGCCGGTCGTCCTCTATTACGAGAAGACGCAAAAAACGCTCGGTCTCTCCGGCGAATATAACGTGAAGCCGTCTCCGGCCCTTTTCTCACGAATCGAAGAGTTGTTAGGTGAACAAAGTGTAAAGGTGAAATAATGATCGCCTTCTTCGCATACATTTAGTAACCCAAGCTGCAACCTGCGCTGCTGCGCCGCTTGCAGGCTGCCCGTGTGTTACGAATGTATCGAAGGAGGCGTTGTTGTTATGTCGCATCTACCTATCGTGGAATGGTTGGAAAAGCGCGGGGTGACCGTCGATCGGATCGCCGATATCGTGCACGAGCTGCAGGTTCCGTATAACCCGGCATTGTCCAAGGAGGCTTGCATCGAAAGCGTGCTGGCCGTGCTGGCCAAGCGCGAGGTGCAGTATGTGCTGTACACCGGTATCGCGCTCGACGAGCTGGCCGAGCAGAAGCTGCTGCCCGATCCGCTGCAGCAGCTGATGGAACAGGACGAGTCGCTCTACGGCGTCGACGAAACGCTGGCGCTTGGCATCGTGCATGTGTACGGCATGATCGGTTTGACGAGCTTCGGGTACTTGGATAAGAAAAAAAACGGCATTATCCGGGATTTGAACGATCATTCGACGAGCATTCACGTCTTCCTGGACGACTTGGTGGCAGGTCTTGCGGCCGCCGCTTCGGCCCGTATCGCGCATAAGCATCAAGACGAATTGGATGGACAAACGTAACGGGCGAATCGTTTTTTGCCCGTTTTCCGGCATTTTCGCAGGGACAAGCCCCACTTGCAGCGTCACAACCTCGGTTGCGGGAAAAAGTGGAGTTATGATATCATTATTCCATTATGTTCGGGAGGTCTTGTTTCATGTGGACCGTGATCTATATCGCTCCAACCGCGAAAATTGCTGATAGAATCAAGCAAAAGCTAACGGAAGAAGGCTTTCTGGTACAAGTTCGGGCTATTAATATGACCAAAAATCAATTTGAAATTTTAGTTCCCGAAGGCGAATTGGAAGAAGTACAAGAGGTGCTGAATACCATTTTGCATAGATCTTAACCAGCACGTCCAAGGCAGCTGGCGGCAAGCACGGACAAGTCCAACAACGGTAAGGCGAGGTGTAGTCGTGCAATTCAAAGACTTGTTTCAGAAGAAAAGGAAGTATGCCACGGTTCCTTCGGCGGACAGGCCTAGTGTCAAGCTCCCGCTCGACGGGGGCATCGACGTGCCCGAAGAACGGCCGAGACGCGAAATTCCCGAAGGATTGATGAATAAGTGCCCGCAGTGTGGTACGATTCAATACAACAAAGAGCTGGACAAAAACTTGAAGGTGTGTTCGTCGTGCGATTATCATTACAGGCTGAATGCGGTGGAGCGCATTCAGATGACGATGGACGACGGCGAGTTTACCGAGTTCGACAGTGAGATCGTGTCGGTCGATCCGCTCCAGTTTCCGGATTATGCGAGTAAATACAGCAAGGCGATGGAATCCACCGGTATGCAGGATGCGGTGATCACGGGCGAGGGCCGGATCGGCGGACATCCGGTAGTCGTGGCGGCGATGAGCTTCGACTTTATGGGCGGTTCGCTCGGCTCGGTCGTCGGGGAGAAAGTAACGAGAGCGATTGAGTACGCGATGGAGCATCAGCGGCCGGTCATCATCTTCTCGACATCGGGCGGCGCGCGGATGCAGGAGAGCATTCTAAGCTTGATGCAGATGGCCAAGACGAGCGCGGCATTGTCCAAGCTGAACGAGCGGGGCGGACTTTACATATCGGTCATTACCGATCCGACGTTCGGCGGCGTATCGGCGAGCTTCGCGATGCTCGGCGATTATATCATCGCCGAGCCTGGAGCGGCTTTCGGTTTTACGGGACGGCGTGTCATCGAGCAGACGATTCGTCAGAAGCTTCCGGACAATTTCCAGACGTCGGAATTCAACCTGAAACATGGACAAGTGGACTTGGTGGCGCACCGCAAAGATTTGCGCAGCATGCTGGCCAAGCTTCTTAGCATGCATACCGTAAAGGAGGAAGTCGCGAATGGCAAGTGAAATGCCCTTTGAGCAGCCGCTTGTGGAGCTTCGCGCCAAAATCGAGGAGCTGCGCAAATTCAGCCGGGATAAGCAGATCGATTTCTCTGAAGAAATTGCCCGCTTGGAGCATCGTCTTGCGGAGCTCGAGGCCGAGCTGTACGCCAGCATGTCGACCCGGCAAAAAATGCAGGTCGCCCGCCACGCGCAGCGGCCGACGACGCTGGATTACATCCAGCATTTGTTTACCGACTTCATCGAACTTCACGGTGACCGTCTCTATGGCGACGACCTTGCCATAGTAGGCGGCATTGCCCGTTTCAACGGCATTCCCGTAACGGTGGTCGGTCATCAGAAAGGGAAAGACACCAGGGACAACATCGCCCGTCACTTTGGCAGTCCGCATCCGGAGGGTTTCCGTAAAGCGCTGCGTATGATGAGACAAGCCGATAAGTTCAAGCGGCCGATTATTACCTTTATCGATACGAAGGGAGCTTACCCGGGCAACGCCGCCGAAG
Organism: Paenibacillus sp. EPM92; assembly: GCF_016586185.1. Classification (NCBI taxonomy): domain Bacteria; kingdom Bacillati; phylum Bacillota; class Bacilli; order Caryophanales; family Paenibacillaceae; genus Paenibacillus; species Paenibacillus sp. EPM92. The sequence goes on along the minus strand of NZ_BCPS01000096.1, from coordinate 155,494 downwards.
AGCGCGGCCAAGGGGAAGCGATCGCGCGCAATTTGCTTGAAATGGCTTCGATGCGCGTGCCGATCCTGTGTGTCGTCATCGGTGAAGGCGGCAGCGGCGGAGCGCTTGCGCTCGGGGTCGGCAACCGTGTGTTTATGCTCGAGAACGCCATCTATTCGGTCATCAGTCCGGAAGGGGCGGCCTCGATTTTGTATAAAGACGCTTCGAAATCAATGGAGGCGGCCGAAGCGATGAAAATTACGGCCGACGAAATTCTGAAGCTGGACGTGATTGATGAGATCATCCCGGAACCGAAAGGCGGCGCCCATCGGGACGTTGTCATGCAGGCCGAGGCGATCAAGCAAACGTTGTGGAGGCATTTGCAGGAATTGCTCAAGCTGAACGAGGAAGAGCTTGTGGAAGACCGTTATCGAAAGTTTAGACAGATAGGACGCTTTACGACCATCCAGGAGGGAAACCATGCGTAGAACGAAAATTGTATGTACGATCGGCCCGGTGAGCGAATCGCTGGATATGTTTAAGAAATTAATCGGAGCGGGAATGAACGTCGCCCGTCTCAACTTCTCTCACGGCGACTTCGAGGAGCACGGCAACCGGATCAAGAACGTGCGTCAGGCGTGCCAAGAGCTGGGTAGAAGCGACATTGCCATTCTGCTCGATACCAAAGGGCCGGAAATCCGTACAGGCAAGCTGAAAGACGACCAGAAGGTTGAGCTTGTGCAGGACCAGCTGATCACGCTCACGACCGAAGAAATCGTAGGCGACGCACAGCGCGTGTACATCACGTATCGGGATTTGTACAAAGACGTGAAGATCGGCTCCACCATCCTGATTGACGACGGCTTGATCGGGTTGACGGTCGAAGACATCCGAGGCACCGATATCGTATGCCGCATCAAGAACGGCGGATTGCTGGGCGGCAAGAAAGGCGTTAACGTGCCGGGCGTGAAAATCAACCTGCCGGGGATTACAGAGAAAGACGCGAACGATATCGTGTTCGGCATTCAGCAGGGCGTCGATTTCATCGCAGCTTCTTTCGTGCGGAAGGCGAGCGACGTGATCGAAATCCGTGAAATTTTGGAGCGCCACAACGCGACCCATATTCAAATCATTTCGAAAATCGAAAACCAGGAAGGCGTCGAGAACCTCGACGAAATTCTGGAGGTGTCCGACGGCCTGATGGTTGCGCGCGGCGACCTCGGCGTGGAAATTCCGGCCGAAGACGTGCCGATCGTACAGAAGGCGATGATCAAGAAGTGTAACCAAGCGGGCAAGCCGGTCATTACTGCGACGATGATGCTCGACTCGATGCAGCGCAACCCCCGTCCGACGCGTGCGGAAGCGAGCGACGTCGCGAACGCGATTTTCGACGGCACCGACGCGGTGATGCTGTCCGGCGAGACGGCGGCCGGGAAATATCCGGTCGAGTCCGTGCTGACGATGGCGCGCATCGCCGAGCGTGCGGAGGCGGCGCTGGAGCACCGCGAAATTTTCATCCGCCAAAGCAATGCGCAGCAAACGACCGTAACCGAAGCGATCAGCCAAGCGGTTGCTAACTCCGCGCTCGATCTGGATGCGCGCGCGATCCTTACGGCGACCGAGAGCGGTTATACGGCGCGTATGGTGTCCAAGTACCGGCCGAAAGCGCCGGTCATCGCGGTTACGCCGGACGAGCGTGTACTGCGCCGCCTGTCGCTCGTATGGGGCGTCGTGCCGTTGAAGGGCGAGTCGTGCACGTCGACCGACCAATTGTTCGAACTGGCCGTCGATACGAGCGTGAGAGCGGGATACGTGAGCCTGGGCGATATCGTCGTCATCACAGCGGGCGTTCCGGTTGGCCGCTCCGGAACGACGAACTTGATTAAAGTGCACCAGATCGGCGAGATGATCGCCAAGGGTCAAGGCATCGGGACGCAAATCGCAACCGGCAAAGTCATCACCGCGAGCAGCGCGGATGAGGCGAATGCGAAAGCGACAGAGGGCTGCATTTTGATTACGCCGACGACGGACCGGGACTACATGCCGGCCTTCGGGAAGGCAGCCGCGGTTATTACCGAAACGGGCGGTATTACGTCGCACGCGGCGGTTGTCGGCATCAGCCTGGGCAAGCCGGTGATCGTCGGCGTCGAGAATGCGCTGCAAATTTTGAAAGACGGTACGGAAGTTTCGATTTACCCGGAAGTCGGGGTTATCTACTCCGGCCGTGCGCGGGTTTTGTAATTATATGAACATGGAGCGAGCGAAATCGAATATCGGTTTCGCTCTTTTCATTGTGGCAGCACCTCAATGTGAATGAGACGGATGGAGGGTGAGGGCATGAATGGGTTTAGTTGTGAATTCCGCGTACGCTATCAGGAGACGGATCAAATGGGCGTCGTGTATCATGCCAACTATTTGACGTGGTTTGAAGTCGGCCGCACGGAGATGATTCGCTCTCTGGGCATGCCATACCAAACCCTCGAGGCGCGCGGCTTGCTGCTGCCGTTGATCGAAGCGGACCTTAAATTCAAGCAGCCGGCCAAATACGATGATACGGTGACGATTTATACGCGGGTGACGGCGTTTACCCATCTGCGTCTCGATTTTGCTTATGAGGTGAAGCGCGGCGAAGAGCTGCTCGTCACCGGAAGCACGCGTCATGTATGGGTGAACCGGGATTGGAAGCCGACGCGAATTGACCGCGAAGCGCCGGACTTGTATGCTTTAATCGGCAGCCATATGTAAAAACAGCGTATTTTTCAGTAACGTTAACATAAAATTTACAAAAGACCTATTTTCTTTTAACAATGTCGAATTACGATGAATGAAGTAGAACGGTAGATGACAAAGTAAGGGCATGGAGGATGGGTATCCGATGAAGGAGACGACTTCCCGAGAAGCGGCGAATCATTACTTGAACCGAGATCTGAGCTGGGCGGAGTTTAACTGGCGGGTCATGGAGGAAGCTCAGGACCCGACGACGCCTCTCCTGGAGCGTGTGAAGTTCTTATCGATCGTTTCCTCCAACTTGGACGAGTTTATGAGCGTTCGCGTGGCGGGTATCAAGGACCAGATTAAAGCGGGGTATACGAAAAAAGATTTCACCGGGTATACGCCGGCGGGATTGTTCAAGCGTATTATGAAACGCTCGTCGAAAATGGTGTCCGAGCAATACCGTACATACCGCGAAATCTTGCGTCTGCTCGGTAAAGAAGGCATTTATATCGCTGATTACGAAGACTTGACGGTCACACAGCGCAGGGCGATGGATGCGTATTATCATGAGATCGTATTTCCGGTATTAACCCCGATGGCGGTCGACCAAGCCCGGCCGTTTCCGCTCGTCCGTACGCAAGCCGTTTATTTGGCCGTCGTGCTGATGAAGGAAGGGGACGACCCGGAGGACGAGCCTTATTTCGCCATTTTGCAGGTGCCTTCGAACCTGATGCGGTTTATTGAGGTGCCGGCTCGCGCCAACAGCAAGAAGCACGAGTTTATTTTGATCGAAGAGCTGATCGAGCAGCACATCCATACGCTCTTCAGCGGGTATACCGCGGTATCGGTACAAGCGTTCCGGTTAACGCGCAACGCCGATTTGACCTTGAATGAGGAAGGCGCCGAGGATTTGCTGGAGGAAATCGAGAACCAGCTGCGCCGCCGCCGCTGGGGAGACCCGGTACGCCTCGAGGTGCAGAAAGGGATGCATCCCTATGCGCTGAAGCAGTTAACGGAGGAGTTCGAGATTACGGACAACGTCTTCGAGATCGACGGACCGATTGATTTGACGTATTTAATGAAACTGACAGGCTCGCTGAAGGGCTACGATCATTTGCGGTATAAACCGATTGAGTCGGTGTACCCGGCCGAGCTGGATGATATCGAAGATCTGTTCGCCAAGCTGCGGCAGCGCGACGTGCTCGTATATCACCCGTACGAATCGTTCGATGCGGTGACCGATTTCATTTGCCAAGCGGCCTACGATCCGCAGGTGCTCGCAATCAAGATGACGTTATATCGCGTCAGCGGCAACTCGCCGCTCATTCAAGCGCTGGCCCGGGCGGCCGAATCCGGCAAGCAGGTGACGGTTGTCGTCGAGCTGAAGGCGCGTTTTGACGAGGAGCGCAACATCGCCTGGGCGCGGATGCTGGAGCAATCGGGCTGCCATGTCGTGTACGGTCTGGTCGGCTTAAAGACGCACGCCAAAATTACGCTCGTCGTCCGTCAGGAGCAGGATGGACTGCACCGGTACGTGCACGTCGGAACGGGCAACTACAACGATAATACGGCGAAGCTGTACACCGACGTCGGCTTGTTCACCTCGCACAAGGTGATCGGCGAGGACGCGTCGGCGCTGTTCAACGAGGTGACCGGTTACTCGGCGCCGCATAACTGGAAAGCGTTCGGCGTCGCTCCGACGGATATGATGGATAAGCTGTTCGAGAAAATTCGCCGGGAAGCGAAACACGCCGCGGAAGGGAAACCGGCCCGCATCATCGCGAAATTTAACTCGCTGTCGAATCAGCAGATGGTTGACGAGTTATACCAAGCGTCGCAAGCAGGCGTGAAGATCGATTTGATCGTACGGGGCGTCTGCTGCTTGCGTCCGGGCGTGCCGGGCCTGAGCGAGCACATCACGGTGCGCAGCATCGTGGACCGGTTTCTCGAGCATTCCCGGATCTTCTACTTCGAGAACGAAGGGGAGCCTGAAGTTTATATCGCCAGTGCGGACTGGATGACCCGCAACCTGACGCGCCGCGTCGAGCTGATGTGCCCGGTGTTCGATAAGGACATCCAGCAGTCGCTGATCAATATTTTGCAGCTCAACTTACGGGATAACGTCAAAGCCCGCCAGCTGCAGCCGAACGGTCTTTACGAGCGTGTAACCGCAGGCGACGATGAACCGCTGCGGAGTCAATTCGAAGCGATGCGCATCAGTTCTTGGAAAACGACAGCTCATGAAGGTTAAGCTGAATGCCCCAAGCCTTTTTAAAATCTTTTTGGTGGCCTTCGACCTCTCTGTATTCCGCAGAGGGGTCGTGCTTTGTCCGCACCTTAAGGTGGAGCGTGGTTCCTTCGGTGAACGCGGTCATGACCTCGATCGCCTGCGTTTCGCTGACGTCGAGCGCAATGGCAAGCTGCAGGAGGACGCCAAGCTTGCAGATGAGCTCCAGGTCTGTCTCCAGCAGAATGTCCTTGTAAGGCGCCATGGCTTGCTGTGTGCGGCTCTTGGCCTTGAATGAAGCGATCAGGGCGCATAAGAGCATCTCGCGGTGGCTCAAGCCGTCGATCCGCGTATGGGCGATCATATGAAACGAGTGCTTCTGGTATTGATAATACTGCAGCGAAGCGCCGATCCGGTACAGCTTGGCTGCGATTTTCAGGACAAGCCTGATCCGCGGGCAATAACCATGCGATCCCGCATCCGCCAAGGCATCGTACAGCCGAAGCGCGTTCGCGCACACCTGCCGAATGTGGGCTTCCGGCGCGGTCGGATGGAGGGCAAGCAGGTTGTCCGAGCTGATCTCCGCGACCTGCCGGTCTGTCCCGTCACCCGGCGCGAACGATTCGAAGAACAGGCCGTCGCGCAACCCGGCGCCGCTGACCACGTAATGCGAAGCGTTCACCGCCCGGAACACCGTCTGCAGGATGAGCAATCCGGGCACGATGATGTCGTGTCGGTCTTTGGCTAGCCCGTCGACTTTCTTGCGCTTTTCGGCGGGCAGGCTCGGCAGCCAGGAGGCGAGCTCGTCCATTTCGTCGGCCGTCACCGTGTAATTGTGCGTTTGCAGAAACGAATATTTACGCCTGCGCTGACTGATTTTGCTTAAGGTCCTCACGCCGCCGCCGAGGCCAATCAAGGGGAGCCCCGGCGCTTCCTTGATCCAAGGCTCGCCTGCGAGCGCCTGCTCGACCATTTGGCGAATCCCGAGCAGCTGCTCCTCTTGGAATTCGCCGTCCGTTGCGAATTTACGCGTCGTGTTAACGGCCCCGAAAGGAAAGGAGACGCTATGCTGGAGCTGGCGGTTACGGAATAAGCTGACCTCCGTGCTGCCGCCCCCGATATCGACAAGAAACCCGTCTTCCACGTCCATCGTTCGAATCATGCCGAGAAAGCCGATCCTCGCTTCGTCCTCGCCGGACATGATCTCGATGGGAAAACCGCTTTCTTGGCGAAGCGTCTCCACGATCTCCTCCGAATTGGATGCATTGCGGATGGCCGCCGTGGCCGCGGCGCGGAATTCGGACACTTCGTGCTTCTCGCAAATACGTTTGAAATGCTTCAGAATTTGTGCGGTCGCTTGAATTTCGGCAGGAGGTAACGAACCGTCGGCTCCGATTCGGCCGCTTAAGCGTGCCGATTCCTTGAACTCGCTGACGACGCGGTAGCCGCCGGCGGCCAGCAGTTCGTAAATGGCGAGGCGAATGGAGTTGGAACCGATGTCGATGATGCCGATTCTTCGGCTGCTGCTCATGTGGAAACCTCCTGTTTGCAAGTCGTCATGCTCTTATTTTAACATCGATTTTGGATGCTGCAAAACTTTGGGGAATAATTTTACTTCGGTTATGACATGCTTCTAGGTGGGATGCAAATTTAGGCGAAGAGCGATAAAGCGGAGTTTGGTTGATCGCAGTTTCTCAGGGGGGAATATCCTTTCGCGTCTTGAACGAAGTTTCCATGCAGCGTCGAAATGGTTCAGCTTTGCTGGAAATTATAGATTTCGAGGCAATAAGAAACATTCTTTATGGTGCTGATAATGAACTTTTATGTCTAAATTTGTTCACATTGATAGGTAAATCCTTTATAGTAGACTTATGTGAATCGAACGACAAAGGAGAGATTATCTTGACTGCTACCAAAGGTTTGGAAGGAATCGTAGCCACAACTTCCTCCATCAGCTCCATCATCGACGGCGTGCTCACGTATCGCGGCATCAATATCGACGACCTCGCCGAGAACGCTACGTTCGAAGAGGTTGTCTATTTGTTATGGTACGGCAAGCTGCCTAATCGCTCCGAGCTGAGCGGGTTGATCCAGGAATTGAACAGCAACGCGGCGGTGCCTGCCGAAGTGTTGAATCAAATCAAGCTGTACCCTAAAGACGTAAATACGATGGCGGCTCTGCGTACCGCTGTTTCCAGTCTTGCGCTTTACGATCCCGAAGCCGGCGATATGACGCCGGAATCGAACCTTCGTAAGGCTATCAAATTGCAAGCTCAGCTGCCGACGATCGTTGCGGCGTTCGACCGCATCCGCAAAGGCCTCGAGCCGATCGCTCCGAAAGCGGATGCAGGCAGCATCTCGGAAAACTTCTTGTATATGCTGACCGGCAAAAATCCGGAGAAAATTGCGATCGAAGCGTTGGACAAAGCGCTTGTGCTCCACGCCGATCATGAGCTGAACGCTTCGACGTTCGCCGCTCGCGTTACCGTAGCTACGCTGTCGGACATTTATTCCGGCGTCACTTCCGCCATCGGCGCGTTGAAAGGACCTCTGCACGGCGGCGCGAACGAAGCGGTTATGGCGATGCTCGAAGAAATCGGCACGGCTGCCAATGTGAAGAGCTACATTACCGAGAAGCTGGAAAATAAACAGAAAATTATGGGCTTCGGTCACCGCGTTTACAAAAACGGCGATCCTCGCGCGAAGCACCTCCAAAAAATGTCTCAAGAGCTCGGCAAGCTGACCGGGAACATGAACTGGTACGACATGTCCATCCAAATCGAAGAATTGGTCACCGGTCAAAAAGGATTGAAGCCGAACGTCGACTTCTACTCCGCTTCCGTATACACGTCTCTGGAAATTCCGCGCGACCTGTTCACGCCGATCTTCGCCATCAGCCGTACATCGGGATGGACGGCGCATATCCTTGAGCAATACGAGAACAACCGTCTGATTCGTCCGCGTGCCGAGTACACCGGACCTTCTCACCAAGCTTACGTTCCGATCGAGAAACGCTAATCGGAGCGGAGCTTCAAGCGAACGAAAGTGGTTCTTGCCACGATAATGCTGTTACCTACACGGGCTGTTGCGGCGCTCACTCAGGGAAACCGGGATGCCGCAGCTCCCGTATCTTTTTGAGGTATACCCTAACTACGCGAGTCGGCGCAGGCCGGCTCTCATTTAACGAGGAGGATTACATAATCATGGTACAATTCGAGCAATATTCTTTGCCGACAGAAGGCGAACGCATCACGATTACCGACGGCAAGTTGAACGTTCCGAACCAACCGATCATCCCATTCATCGAAGGTGACGGCACAGGTCCTGACATCTGGGCGGCTTCCAAGCGCGTATTGGATGCGGCTGTTGAGAAAGCTTATAAAGGCGAGAAGAAAATCGCTTGGTACGAAGTGTTTGCAGGCGAGAAAGCTTTTAATAAATTCAACAACTGGCTGCCGGCTGATACGCTGACTGCGATCCGCGAATACATCGTTGCCATCAAAGGACCGTTGACTACGCCAATCGGCGGCGGGATCCGCTCCTTGAACGTTGCGCTTCGCCAGGAGCTTGACCTGTATGTATGCTCCCGTCCGGTTCGCTACTTCAATGGCGTGCCTTCCCCGGTTAAACGTCCTGAGCTCGTAGACATGGTTATTTTCCGTGAAAATACGGAAGACATCTATGCCGGCATCGAGTGGGCGGCAGGTTCCGAAGAAGTGAAGAAAGTGCTTGCCTTCTTGCAAAATGAAATGGGCGTCAAAAAGATCCGCTTCCCGGAAACTTCCGGTATCGGCGTCAAGCCGGTTTCCTCCGAAGGCTCCAAGCGTTTGGTCCGCGCAGCGATCGAATATGCGATCCAGCACAAACGCAAAAGCGTTACGCTCGTACACAAAGGCAACATCATGAAGTTCACCGAAGGCGCGTTCAAAAACTGGGGTTATGAGCTGGCTGAGGAAGAGTTCGGCGATAAAACCTTCACTTGGGCGCAATACGATAAAATCAAAGAGGCTCAAGGCGTAGATGCTGCGAACAAAGCTCAAAAAGAAGCGGAAGCCGCTGGCAAAATCATCGTGAAAGACGCAATCGCGGATATCGCGCTGCAGCAAGTATTGACGCGTCCGACCGACTTCGACGTCATCGCGACGTTGAACTTGAACGGCGACTACTTGTCCGACGCGCTGGCTGCTCAAGTCGGCGGTATCGGTATCGCGCCAGGCGCGAACATCAACTATGTAACAGGCCACGCCATTTTCGAAGCTACGCACGGTACGGCTCCGAAATACGCAGGTTTGGACGTTGTAAACCCGGGTTCGGTTATCCTCTCCGGCGTTATGCTGCTTGAGCACCTCGGCTGGCTGGAAGCGGCTGAGCTGATCTACAAAGGAATGGAAACGGCCATCAACAACAAAACGGTTACTTATGACTTTGCACGTTTGATGGAAGGCGCTACGGAAGTAAAATGCTCGCAGTTTGCGGATGAGATTATTAAAAATTTCTAAGAGTCACCCATGAGGTTTTGGAGTCAGGAGCGCTTCTAGTCGTCGTAGGCGTGAACAGGGGCTCGCGCGCTGCGACGACACGCTTTTCATGCGTGCGTGGGTGTTCCAGCGTTACGTTCGGGTGTGGGAGCGCGCTTCGGCAGGGGATCAGTCCCCGCCATAAAACTAATAATTTCGGGAGGGATTCATCATGGCTATTCAACGTAAAAAAATTACGGTCGTCGGCGCAGGCTTCACAGGCGCGACAACTGCGCTGATGCTGGCACAGAAAGAGCTTGGCGACGTCGTATTGCTCGACATCCCGCAGCTTGAGAACCCAACCAAAGGGAAAGCGCTCGACATGCTCGAAGCTTCTCCGGTACAAGGCTTCGACGCGAACATCGTCGGCACGTCCAACTACGACGATTCCGCGAACTCCGACATCGTCATCATCACGGCCGGTATCGCTCGGAAGCCGGGCATGAGCCGCGACGACCTCGTGAACACAAACGCAGGTATCGTGAAGTCCGTTTGTGAGAACGTGAAAAGAACTAGCCCAGAATCGATCGTTATCATCCTCAGCAACCCGGTTGATGCCATGACTTACGTTGCTTATGAAACGCTCGGCTTCCCGAAAAATCGTGTCATTGGCCAATCCGGCGTACTCGACACTGCGCGTTACTGCACATTCATCGCACAAGAACTGAACGTATCCGTTGAAGACGTTCGCGGCTTCGTTCTCGGCGGCCACGGCGACGACATGGTTCCGCTCGTTCGTTACTCCAACGTCGGCGGAATTCCGATTGAGAAATTGATCCCGGCTGAGCGCATCGAGGCGATCGTGAAGCGCACGCGCACAGGCGGCGGCGAAATCGTCAACCTGCTCGGCAACGGCTCCGCGTACTACGCGCCGGCTGCTTCGCTCGTGCAAATGACGGAAGCGATACTGAAAGACAAAAAACGCATCATTCCTTCGATCGCTTTGCTTCAAGGCGAGTACGGCTACGACAACCTGTTCATGGGCGTGCCGACCTTGCTTGGCGGCAACGGCATCGAGAAAGTATTTGAGCTCGAGCTGCTTCCGGAAGAAAAAGCGGCTCTCGACAAATCGGCCGATTCCGTACGCAACGTCATCAAAGTTGTCACGATCTAATCGTCGTTACGCATCACCAACCGATCGCAATCTACCGTTCCAACGGAGATTGCGATTTTTTTTTGGGGACAAACGTTACCGGATAACGAATGTCCGCTGAAGCGGGACGGGGGCCGTTTGCTACGCGCTAGGTCATCCGTTATACTAGGTATTAAGAATAGGTATAGGGAGGCAAGCCGTCGTATGCTGCAAGTGCTGCTGTACATTCATGTTGTAAGCGCAATTTTGATGGGAATTTATTTGGTGCTGCCGTTTCTCCTCAATCGTGTGGATAAGCTGCAGTCGGGGGCGTCGCAATTCGGTTTTCTTAGCGTCCTGTTTACGACGAACCGCGTCGGGCAATTCGCTCTGATTTTATCGTTTCTAACCGGGGGATATTTGGTCAGCAAAGCCGATTATTCGATCGTCTGGATGGTGCTCGCGGTTGTCTTGTTCCTCGGCATCGCCGCGTTGTCGGGCATCATGGGCAAGCGTATGCGCCTTGCGCTGAAAGAGTCATCCGGCAGCGCGATTAAACCTCAGCTCGGCTCGATCAAAACGTTGGCGCTGATTAACGGCGTATTGTTTTTCTTGACCGTCACTTTGATGAATTTCCCGAATTGGTTCGCTTAATAGCGCCATCAAAGAAAGACCAGACTCGTGCAGTCTGGTCTTTCTTCGTCGTCGGTATCGTCCGCCTCGGGGTGATTGGTCTACAGCTCGTCGATCGTCTTCTCGAAGCTCGGAGCCATATGCTCCAGAAAGTAATTCAGCTCCGGCATGCTGATGGACGCCATCGTATCTTCGATCTGCTTCTTCGCCGTCGTAAATTCACGGTTTCCGGCGGATAGCTCGGTGACGCATTTCAAATAAGCGTCGAGCAGGTCGGCGGCTTTCACGTACTTTTTATATTCCGAAAGCTCCGTATTTTTCTTCGGATCAATCAGCGGATCGTAGACGGCGCGCAGCGAATCGGGAATCATATCCAGCAGCCGATCGGCGGCCAGCTGTTCGATCTCGCGGAAATTGGATAAAATTTTCGGATTGTGATGCTTCACCGGGGTCGGAATGTCGCCGGTAAACACTTCGGTCGCATCGTGAAACAGCGCCATGCTGACGATACGGTCCGTCGGCACCTTCCGGTCGTATACGTCGTTGGCAATCGTGCACAGCACGTGCGTCAGGATGGCGACATGAAACGAATGCTCCGCAACGTTTTCCTTCATCACGTTACGCATCAGGCTCCAACGCTCAATATAGCGGAGACGGTACATATACGCAAAAAAATGGCTTTCCATGCAATCATCATCCCAGTCTGTTTAATGGCGTCAAACTTGCCGCACAACGAATTATACACGATACGGAGCCGGAATGCCCTAGCCAAATTATTAAAAGCTGGTGACCTGTTGCCGAAAGCCCCGGACCGCTGCATGAAACCTATGAAAACAAGGTGCTAGCAGGCGTACGTGTATGGTATGATAGAGTTATATGCTTAGATGTCCAAACATAAGGTTTTCAGCCACCGAAAGGAGTTTTATCCCATCATGCAGCAATTTCAAGAGAGCATTTATAAACTGATCGTCGAAACGTCTACAAACCTTCCGGCCGACGTCCGTGAAGCTATCCAGGAAGCGCGATTGAAGGAAGATGCGGGCACGCGGTCCGCGTTGTCGTTGTCGACGATCGCTGACAACATCCGGATGGCGGAGTGCAACGTGTCGCCGATTTGCCAAGATACGGGGATGCCGACGTTCATCGTACATACCCCTGTGGGGGCGAATCAGATCGAGATGAAGAAAGCGATCATTGAAGCGGTAGCCAAAGCGACGAAGGACAGCAAGCTGCGTACGAACTCCGTGGATTCGTTGACAGGCGCGAACAGTGGCGATAACATCGGACCCGGCACGCCGGTCATTCATTTTGAGCAATGGGAACGTCCGGAAATCGAAGCGAAGCTGATTCTGAAGGGCGGCGGCTGCGAGAACAAAAACATTCAGTACAGCCTGCCGACCGAGCTCGAAGGACTCGGTAAAGCGGGTCGTGACCTGGACGGTATCCGTAAATGCATCATGCACGCCGTCTACCAAGCGCAGGGACAGGGCTGTAGCGCGGGTTTCATCGGCGTAGGCATCGGCGGCGACCGGACGACCGGTTATGAGCTGGCGAAGCATCAATTGTTCCGTGCCGTAGACGATGTGAACCCGAACGAAGAGCTGCGCAAGCTTGAAGATTACGTGATGGAGAACGCCAATAAACTCGGAATCGGGACGATGGGCTTCGGCGGTCAAGTATCGCTGCTCGGCTGTAAAGTGGGCGTCATGAACCGGCTTCCGGCCAGCTTCTACGTGTCGGTGGCCTATAACTGCTGGGCGTTCCGCCGTCAAGGCGTGCTGATCGATCCGAGCACGGGCGACATCACCGAATGGGTATACCGCAGAGGCAATGAGCTGCCGATGGAGAAGGACGAGCCGGTCAAGGACGCCGCGGCTTCGGCTGACAGCGGCGAACGCCGTGAAATCGTGCTGCAAACGCCGATCTCGGAAGAACAAATTCGTTCGCTTCGCGTAGGCGACGTCGTCATTATCAACGGACCGATGCACACCGGACGCGACGCGCTGCACAAATATTTGATGGATCACGACTCGCCGATCGATCTGAACGGTGCGGTTATTTATCATTGCGGTCCGGTCATGGCAAAGGACGGCGAAGGGAACTGGGTCGTGAAAGCAGCAGGACCGACAACCAGTATCCGCGAGGAGCCGTATCAAGGCGACATCATTAAGAAATTCGGCATCCGTGCGGTCATCGGCAAGGGCGGTATGGGCGCGAAGACGTTGAAGGCGCTGCAGGAGCATGGTGGCGTCTATTTGAACGCCATAGGCGGAGCGGCTCAATATTATGCCGAATGTTTCAAGAAGGTGGAAGGCGTGGACTTCCTTGAGTTCGGTATCCCGGAAGCGATGTGGCATTTGCAAACCGAAGGGTTTGCCGCGATCGTCACGATGGATTCACACGGCAACAGCCTGCATGCCGATGTCGAGAACGACTCGCGCGCGAAACTCGCTCAATTCAAAGAGCCCGTTTTCGTATAATCAGGAAGACGGACCGACATGAACCAGATAGGGAATCGTCTCAATACGTTCATTGAAACCTATTTATTTCTCTTAACCCCGGTATCGCTGATACTCGGGTTTCTTTTATCTGAGCAGTTCAAATCCGGGGTCGGCGCCATTCCGCTGCTGTTCGCTTATTTGACGTTCGTGATGGCGTCGGGCTGCAGCATCAAGCAAATCCGCGAAGCGCTGCGCATGCCCGGTACGATACTGCTGACGTTCGTGATGACGCATATTGCGGCGCCCCTGGTCGCTTATGCGCTGAGCGCCGCTGTTTTCGGGGCGGATTCGCCTTACGTCGTAGGCTTCGTGCTGTTCGCGATCATTCCGCTCGGCGTGTCCTCGGTCCTCTGGGTATCGCTGTCCCGAGGTCACGTGCCGTTTACGCTGGCCATGATCGTGATCGACACGGCGCTGAGCCCGCTTGTCATTCCCGGCGCACTGGAGTTTCTGTTCGGCGCATCGATCGAGCTCGACCACGCCGGCATGCTGCTCGACCTGGTCATGATCGTCGTTGCTCCGACGCTGCTCGGCATCCTGGTGAATGAGTTGTCCCGCTACCGGTTCAAGGCGTGGTCGGCGCCTTTCTGCGGCCCGACCTCCAAGCTCGCCCTGTGCGTGGTCATTCTGATTAATGCGGCGGCCATTACCCCGCATGTGGTGGAACTGAAAGGCGATTTGCTGGCAGTCCTGCCGCTGGTCGTCATCCTGGTGGCCCTTTGCTACGGCATCGGGCTTGCCGGATCGCTCTGGCTGCGGAAGCCGGAGATGTTGGTCACACTGACGTACGTGTCCGGCATGCGGAATATTTCGCTCGGCCTCGTGCTGGCGCTCGCGTATTTCAGTCCACTGACGGCGGTGCCGGTCGTGCTGTCGATCCTTTTTCAACAGCCGTTTGCGACCATCAACAGTTTGTTTATGAAAAAATTCATGGCGTCGCGCCTTTACAATAAATTAACTGGCGTTTCCTGACCAAAGCCGTTAGGATAAGGAGTAAAATGTTTGGGACGGACAAGCGGACATCCGCATGCCCGAGCTTGGAGGGAAGCTTTACAGGATGAATAAGTTCCGTGCGCGACTGACCTTCATTTTTATCGCCTTGATTGGCTCGAGCGTGCTGTTGGCCGGTATTTTCATGGCGCGAATGCTGCAGCAGTCGAATATCGATTCGTTAAAAGTAAATATGGAACGCGAGCTGCGCATCATTATGACGACGGTCGAGTGGAAGGCCTCCGGCTTTGCTTCCATGGAAGAAAGGTTTCAATATTTCACCGGGAAGGCATTGATGCTGAAGCAATCGGCCGATGCGCGTGTGACGTTCATTCAAGCGGACGGTACGGTGCTGGGCGATTCGGACAGCGATCCGAAAGGAATGGAGAATCACTCGGACCGCGAGGAGATTATTGCGGCGTCCCGGGACGGCATCGGGTATGCGACCCGGTTCAGCAGTACGCTCGGACGCAACATGCTGTATGCGGCTTTGCCGGTGAAGGCAGGCGATGAGAAGCTCGGTTATTTGCGTCTCGCGATGAGTTTAACTGAAGTGGAGCAATCGATCCGTAAAGTCTGGCTCGGTCTGCTCTCCGGTCTGCTGGTCGTGTTCGTGCTGGCCGGGCTGATCAGCTACCGGATCGCTTATGGGGTCACCCGGCCTATCGAGCTGATCACGAGCGTAGCCCAGCAAATTACGGACATGAACTACAAGTATAGGGTCAAGGTGAGCAAGAAAGATGAAATCGGGCAGCTCGGCATAGCCATTAACCGGATGGCTGACAGCTTGCAGCTGCAGATGAACCGGATTCTCGAGGACGAAAGCCGGTTGAAAAGCGTACTGGAGAACATGATCAGCGGCGTCGTCATGATCGATCGGGACGGTAACATCGTGCTGTTAAACCGTTCTGCCGAGGAGATTCTCGGATTCTCCGCGCCGGAGCTGCTAGGCAAGCGTTTTGATCAAGCGAAGCAGCAGTTCGAATTTACGCAGCTCATTCAAGAGTGCATCGATTCGAAGGCGCATATCCGCGACGAGATGGTATTTTATTTCCCGACCGAGCGTATCCTCGAAATCAACTTGAACCCCATCTCCGAAGTGAGCGCCAAGTGGTCGGGTCTGCTGATCGTCCTGCACGACATTACGGCGGTTCGCCGCCTGGAACGGATGCGCAGCGAGTTCGTCGCCAATGTGTCGCATGAGTTGAAGACGCCGATCGCGGCCGTGAAGGGCTTTGCCGAGACGCTGCTGGCGGGGGCCCTCGACGATAAGGAAACGGCGCGATCGTTTCTGCAGATCATCTTCGACGAGAGCGAACGTTTGAACCGCTTGATCGGCGATATTTTGGAGCTTTCGAAAATCGAATCGAAGCGGATTCCGCTCCATTTTTCACCGGTGCATCTGCAGCCGTTCATCGGGAACTGTCTGAATGTGCTGCGTTCACAGGCCATGAGCAAAGAGATTGAACTGCAAATGTCGGTTCCTGAAGACATCTATATGGAGGCGGATGAAGACCGGCTGCGGCAAATATTGATCAATCTGCTGTCCAACGGCATTAACTATACGCCGGAAGGCGGCAAAGTGAGCATTCGCGTCGAACATATGACGGGCGGTTCCGATGCGGTGGAGAGCGACAAGGTTCGTTTTACCATCACCGATACGGGAATCGGAATTCCAAAGAAGGACATTCCGCGTATCTTTGAACGGTTTTATCGGGTGGATAAAGCGAGGTCGCGAAGCTCAGGCGGGACGGGACTCGGTTTGTCAATTGTGAAACACTTGGTAGAGCTGCACAAGGGCACCATTCGCGTCGAAAGCGAGGTCGGCGTCGGGTCGAAGTTTATCATTGAGATGCCGCTGATACATTGATCTATTTCATAGCGTGTTACGTTTTTAAAAGTTTTTCGGGTTTGTCAGCACGGACAGGCTATGTTAAGCTTAAAGTATATATAGATATGAAGTCGGGGGATTCCCATGCCGCAAAAAATACTTGTTATCGAAGACGAGCCTACGTTAGCAAGATTGCTGTCCTATAATTTAACCCAAGAAGGCTATGAAACCAAGGTCGTCGATCACGGAAGCGACGGTTTGCAGGCAGCGCTGCAGCAGCAGTTCGAACTGATTGTGCTCGATATCATGCTTCCCGGGATGAACGGTTTTGATATTTTATCGAAGCTCCGGCAGAAGGGCAATAAGACGCCGGTTATCATTCTAACCGCACGTAATGCGGAAGAGGAAGTCGTGCAGGGGCTGAAGTACGGCGCAGACGATTACATCACGAAGCCGTTCGGTGTGGCCGAGCTGCTCGCCCGGGTGTCCGCGGTGCTTCGCCGTACGATGTCGGAGGAAGCGGCTCACGAGAAGACGGGGAACGGCGAGAAGGTTATCATGGCCGGCGATTTGATGATTTACCCCGAGAAGTACGAGGTTGTTCTGGGCGGAGAATCGATTCCGCTGCGGCCCAAGGAGTTTGAGGTATTGCTGTATTTGGTGCAGCGGCCCGGGGTCGTCGTGACGCGGGACGATCTGATGAACATCGTCTGGGGCTTCGATTATATCGGCGGCCAGCGTACCGTCGACGTCCATGTCAGCTCCTTGCGCAAGAAGCTGGAGATGAACCAACAATCGGTGCAGATCGAATCGATACGCGGCGTGGGATATAAGCTCGTGACCACCCCGGTGAAGAAGGATAAGAGTTAGAGAAACGGCCCTAGTGAAGAGAGCCCTGCAAAATCCTCAATTTTGAGAAAACAAGTTCTCTGAATTGGTAAAAGTGATTGGAAAACTAAAAAAGTAGCTCGTTCCTCGTCAGAGGGCGGGCTGCTTTTGCTCTATTAACCTAACCATTCGTTTCACATTTACAACGAACGCAGTGAGATAGGCCTGTATTCGCATACGAAAAAGACCTCGATATTTGGCCCTTTCCATACCGTGGAACCTCTTCATCTCTGCGTTTTTATGTTCAATGATCGGCCTACGTTTAATCCGCTCTTTAAACGTATCACTTAGTTCGAACTCCATTTGTTCTTTGAAGTGCTCAGCAATGATTCGAATGGAGTATGCCGTGTCTGCAATGATTTCTTCAACTACAATCCCGTTTACTTTCGTTTGCGCCAGCAGAGTAGTTAACTGCTTACCGTCATCACTGGTTTCAACAGCCGTAATGAATTCTTCTTCTGTCATAGCCAGGTGCTCTTTATAGCCAAAAAAAGACTTAGTCCTGCTTTTCCAGCCGAACCTTGCATCTGAGTCTACTGCTGATCGAATGCCTTTGTTTGCTAGCAGGCGCTCGTCTTCTACGATTTCCTTCGCGATATGCAATTTGTCGCTTATTGCCCCTTCATGGTCCGGCAACAACTCTTCTACCGTTTGACCAAGCTCGGCGAGAAAGCGCAACATGACCTTCTCTGCATCTTCTTGCTCACTCTTGACTTTCGGCAAGGGAGGAAGCTTCTTCTCTAGCTTTGGATGCCGTTTTACCACAACACGAAATAGTCGTTTGGCTGCTTCCCGAAGCACGTTCAGCGGCTGTTGACGCTGGGTTGCTGCATGCGTATGCGTGGCATCCATAATGATGGTTTTCGACTTGATGAGCCCTTTGTCGATGCACTGGCCTACTACTTGTTTAAGCACATCAGCCACTTGATTTACGCCAAGACGGTGGTTACGGAAACGTGAGAGTTGCGAAGCATCCGGCAATGCATCTTCCGGATTTACCCCGATAAACCATTTGTAAGCCAGGTTAACCTGCGCTTCTTGTATCATTCGCTCATCCGAAAGATTGTATAGGATCTGTAAAAATAGCAAGCGAAAAAGCAGCTCCGGCTCGTTTGCCGGTTTGCCTTAATGCTCACAATATGAATTTTTCACTAGCTCATGGATGAAACTGAAGTCCACAATACCGTGAATCTTCTTAAGTAGATGATCTTCCGGGATAAATTTATATAACTCCGCATGGAACGATGTGGTCATTTGCTTAGCCGAGTGTAGCAATCTTATTCAACTCTCTTTACTTTTCTTCCAGTATACAACAAACCCAATGCCTGCGCGGCATTGGGTTGTTTTTAACAGAATCTGTATTCGTTTTGCAGGGCCCTAGTGAAGGGGCCGTTTTTTTGCGGTAACAAAATATTTCCCGGGAAACGCCGCGCAGCGGCGCATGCCAAAATCGGATGCAAAGAAAGCCAAATACGCCATATCTTTTTCCTTGGACTTGTCTATACTAAATGTAAAGCGCCTTTATCGGCATTATACAAGCTATGTCCAGGGAGGAATATGAACTATGTCTAAAGTGTATAGAATCGGTATTATCGGCTGCGGCGGCATCGCATTCGGCAAACATATGCCTGCGCTTCAAAACCAGCCGAACGCTCAAATGGTCGCTTTCTGCGACATTCATGAGGATCGGGCCCGGGACGCAGCACAAAAATTCGGCACCGCTGAAGCGAAGGTGTACACCGATTACCGGGAGCTTCTGTCGGATTCGAGCCTGGATATCGTCCATATATGTACGCCTAACGATTCCCATGCCGATATTACGATCGCTTCGCTGGAATCGGGCAAGCACGTCATGTGTGAAAAGCCGATGGCCAAGACGGCGGCCGACGCAAGACGCATGGTCGAAGCGGCCAAACGAACCGGCAAAAAGCTGACGATCGGCTACCAAAACCGGTTCCGTCCGGATAGCCAATTCTTAAAGCAAGTATGCGAGGATGGAGAGCTCGGCGACATCTATTACGCCAAAGCGCATGCGATTCGCCGCCGCGCGGTGCCGACTTGGGGCGTGTTCCTCGACGAAGAGAAACAGGGCGGGGGGCCGCTCATCGATATCGGGACGCACGCGCTTGACCTGACGCTCTGGATGATGGACAACTACAAGCCGAAAGCGGTACTGGGTACGGCGTTCCATAAGCTGTCGCAGAAGGAAAATGCGGCGAATGCCTGGGGATCCTGGGATCCGCAAAAGTTTACGGTTGAGGATTCGGCATTCGGGATGATTACGATGCAGAACGGCGCGACGATCGTACTGGAGTCGAGCTGGGCCATTAATATGCTGCAAACCGGGGAAGCCAAGACGACGCTTTGCGGTACGGAAGGCGGCGCCGATATGTGGGACGGCCTGCGCATCAACGGGGAGAAGCACAGCCGGTTGTTTACAAATGAAATCCAGCTTGATGCAAAAGGCGTAGACTTCTACGATGGAGCCAAAGAAAGTCCGGCCGATCTGGAAGCCCGCATGTGGCTGGAAGCGATCGAGAACGATACCGATCCGGTGGTCACGCCGGAGCAAGCTTGCGTCGTTTCGGAAATTCTAGAAGCGATTTACGAATCCTCCAAAACGGGCAAGGCCGTTTATTTCGAAGAAAAATAACGCAAAAAACGTACCGGAAGCAGACCATGCTTCGGTACGTTTTTTTTTATTATCGGCGCCAGGAAGTTCGCTTTATGTCTCTTTGCCATCCGCCACCTCGCCCGAGGTTCAAGCCCCTGGCGGGGGGCAGCTCTGTGCGAATGAATCGGACCTATACCGTCACCAGCTTCTTCTTCTCCTCTTCGCTCTTCTCTTGCCCTTCGGCTTTCTTCGCTTCTTGGGTGTTCACTGTTGTCCGCTGAGGTTCCCTGAGGGCATCGTTTCGATCCATCCCCGGGTTAAATCCGCTTGCTGTCTCGGCGTTCGGGCGGTTTTCGCTCCCGCCGTTTCGCTCCTCCAGGGCCATGGCTTGCGCCTCCGGCGCTGCCGGATCGCCGTCCGTTGACGGTTCAGCCTCGCCGATCTTGAATTTGTTGATTTCCGTGAACAGCCACTGGGCCAGCTCCAAGATGTCGTCGGCTTCGCGGGCGATCTGGTGTATAGCCGCATCCTGCTGAAGCGAGGAGGAGTTGACTTCTTCGACACCGGCAGCCGTTTCCTGCGCGATGGCAGCGACATGCTGGATCGACTGGACGAGCTGGTTGTTTTTGTCCTCCGCCGCGGCGATACGCGAATGAATTTGTCCGAAATGGCTGGAGAGCTCGTCCATCGATTGGCGAATTTCCTGGAAAGCCGCGAGGCTGTCGCTCATCTTGCCTTTCTGCTGTTCGAACGATTGCTTCGCTTCCCCCAGAGTTGCTTCAAGTTCTTTAATTTGTGTCATCAACGATTTGACGATGACGGCAATCATCTTGGACGAATCATTCGTCTGCCCCGACAGCAGCCGCACTTCCTCGGCGATGACCGAGAAGCCTTTGCCGTGTACGCCGGCTCTGGCCGCTTCGATCGCGGCGTTCAACGCAAGCACATTCGTCTGCGTGGAAATATCCGAAATGGTGCCCACGATCCTGGCGATTTGCGCGGAGCTGCGCGATAACGTCTCCATAGCCTGATACACGTGATGAAGCACTTCTTCCGAGCGCCGCGCCGCGCTCTGCAGCTCTTCCATCGATTCCGAACCGGTATGCGTATTGATAGCCGCTTCGCGGCTCTTGCGCTGCACCGTGTCAGTGAACTTCGCGATATCGCGCACCTGCTCGTCCAGCTCGTTGATCGTCGTCGAGCTGAGCTCCGTATATTGCGCCTGCTGCTCGGCGCCTGCCGAAATTTCATGAATGGCGCGCACAATTTCCTTGTTGGCCAAGGCTGTCGAGCCCGAGAATTCGCGGAACATGCTGGAGTGCGTGGACAGCGACGAGGCGATGCGCTGCGAGTTTTGCAGCATCCCGCGAACTTGCCCGATCATATGATCGAAGTCGCGGCTCAGGTTGCCGAGCTCGTCGCGCGACGTGTTGTTGATCCGGCTCGTTAAATCGCCTTGGGCAATTTGCCTTACGGCTTTTTGCAAACGGCTGATCGGTCTCATAAAGGAGCGAATCAACAAGAAGGCCACACCTGCACTAACGACGAGAACAAGCAATACGGCTATTAAAGAGGTGTTCTGCGACTGCTTCACATATTCGTTCGAGCTGGAGATTGCCGCTTGTACATCGGATTCGTAAGCCTGGTTAAACTGATCGACCAGCTCGAAGATGTATTCCTTATGTACTTGCGACAGCTCGTGCACCTTGGCTAACTGCTCGTTCATCTCCACGGGAGACAAATTGGGGTTGCGGACAATCTGCAGGGCGGTGTTGAACGTAGCCGTATATTCGGTAGACGTGTTGGTCAGCTTAGCGCTCCATTTACGCTGGTCGCTGTTGGAGGCGCTGGATGCGATTTGTTCGACCAGCGTGTAAAAGTCTGCGCTCTTTTGTTCGAACTGGCCGATTAATTTCTCATCTTTGGAAATAATATATCCAGATTTAACGGCGTCGATCTCGTTCGTTTTGATTTTCAGCTCCAGAGCGAGCCGCTGCTTGTTCATTTCCGCATTCTGATGAAGCACTTGTTGATGAATGCCGTTCATTTGGCTTCTATTAAAGGCAGACACGGCGACAAAAATGAGCAGCAGGGCTGTAAAGCTAAGAATCAGTTTGGCTTTCAGCGTAAATTCGAGGCTAAGCCATGTTCGAATAGATGAAACCATTCGTTTCCCTCCCTGTAAGGTGTAATTTTCTATGACTATCGTACTATTCGAAAATTAAGCGATTGTACGAGAAATGTTAATTTCATGTAAATGTTTGTCGAATGAGGCAGCGTTCTTGCGGCACTTTGACGTTTCGTTGCAGAGATTTCGAGATTTTTTACATTGCGTTAACAAATGATTGAATTAGCGAAAACAATAAGGAGATAAGATTGTCATTGTGAGCGACAAACACAAATTTTAAGGAGTGGTCAAGTTGTTTAAGAAAAGCACGTTGGCGGTAACTGCGGCAGTAATGGCATTGTCTTTGGCGGCATGTGGTACTAAAGCAAACGAGAATACGCAAGGTGGCGCAACGCCGGCTCCTTCCGCAGCGACTCCGGCTCCAGCAGGTCTGAAGGGCGAGATCAAAATTGACGGTTCTTCCACCGTGTTCCCGATCTCCCAGGCTGTGGCCGAGGAGTTCATGAAGAAAAATAAAGATGTAAAAATTACAGTCGGCGAGTCCGGTTCCGGTAACGGCGCGAAGAAATTGATCGCTGGCGAAATCGATATCGCGGACATGTCCCGTAAGTTCAAAAAAGAAGAATTGGACGAATTGAAAACGAAACAAAGCACCGAAGCATTTGAAATGCCCGTGGCCTTGGATGGCATTACCGTTGTCGTAAACAAAAAGAACACGTTCGCGAAGGATATGACGGTAGAGGAATTGAAAAAGATTTGGAATAAAGACAGCAAATTGAAAAAATGGAACGAAGTTCGTCCGGAATGGCCGGATAAAGAAATCAAGTTGTACGGCCCAGGTACGGCTTCCGGTACGTTCGAATTCTTTACGGAAGCGATCAACGGCAAAGCAAAAGAATCCCGCGCGGACTATACGGCTTCCGAGGACGATAACGTACTTGTGAAGGGCGTAGCCGGCGATGAGTTTGCTCTCGGCTACTTCGGTTTCTCTTACTACAAAGAAAATGAAGATAAGTTGAATGCCGTTGCGATCAAGAAGGATGCGAACGCTCCGGCAGTAGCTCCGACTCACGAAACGATCGAAAAAATGACCTATGCGCCGCTTTCCCGTTACATCTTCGTGTATCCGACGAAGAAAGCGATCGATCAACCGCACATTAAAGAATTTTTGAAATATTACAACAGTGCGGAAGGCATGAAATTGGTTGAAGCCGTTAAGTATATCAAGCTTCCTCAAGATGTTTTGAACAAAAACCTGGAATTATTGAAATAATGAACCTGAATCTGTAAAAAAGTTTGGAAGCCGTGGCACTCCGGAGGTTCGCTGTGGAGTGCCGCGGTTTTCCGACTATTACTTGCTTTACACGGGGGGATGTTTATGGACAAAAAAGTTTCGCCTCAATTGACAAAAGTAAATTATAAAAAGAAAAAAACGTATTATCCTCCGATGTGCTGATACCCAAGATATTGGCCTTTTTTGCTGTTATTTCGATTATGACGACCGTCGGCATCGTGCTGATCCTCATCGTCGAATCGTTCGGCTTTTTCCGGGAAGTCCCGTTCTGGGAATTCATCAGCGGCATCCAGTGGACACCGCTGTTCGAGCCGCCGCAGTACGGCATTTTACCCCTGATCTCGGGTACGCTGCTCATTACGCTGATCGCCAGCGTCGTCGCCATCCCGATCGGGCTCGGCAGCGCCATTTATTTAAGCGAATATGCACCTGCAAAAGTGCGGAATATCGTCAAACCGATTCTGGAAATATTGGCGGGCATTCCGACGATCGTATACGGCTTCTTCGCCCTGACGTTCGTTACGCCTGTACTCCGGTTCATCATTCCGCAAACGGAAATATTCAATGCCCTTAGTGCGGGCATCGTCGTAGGAATCATGATTATTCCGATTATTTCCTCTTTAAGCGAAGACGCTATGGTTGCTGTGCCAACAGCGCTTCGCAACGGCGCTTACGCGCTTGGGTCGACCAGGTTGGAGGTAGCTTTGAAAATCGTCGTTCCGGCCGCTTTCTCCGGTATCGTCGCATCCTTCGTGCTCGGGTTGTCCCGTGCGATCGGCGAAACGATGATCGTGACACTGGCGGCGGGCAATATGGCTGTAATGGCCTATAATCCGCTGCAAAGCTTGCAAACGTTGACGGCTTATATCGTATCGGTCAGCTCTGGCGATACACGGTATGGATCAATCGAATATTTAACGATTTATGCAGTAGGGATGACGTTGTTCGTCATGACATTGGCTATGAATATTCTGGCAAGCTACATTTCCAGAAAGTTCAGGGAGGAATACTGATGGAAAGCCATAATGAACTTCAGCACATCAACAAACGCAAAAGCAAAAATAAACGTTTCCATCAGTTGTTTTTGGCATCCACCTGCTTCGGAATTGTTGCGCTTGCTTTATTGCTTATACAAATCTTATATCAAGGTCTCGGCTGGTTGGATTGGGACTTCCTGACCAACTATTCATCGCGTTTACCGGATCGGGCCGGCATTCTGGCCGCCTTCGTCGGTACGTTGTGGCTGATGGCGATTACGGCCCCTCTCACGTTCATCATCGGTGTCGCAACCGCGATTTACCTGGAGGAATATGCCAAAGACACTTTATTCAGCCGTATTATCCAAACGAACATCGCGAACCTCGCCGGCGTTCCCTCCATCGTGTACGGACTGCTCGGATTGACGGTTTTCGTCCGGCTGCTGCATTTGGAACGCAGTATCTTGTCCGGCGCGTTGACGATGACGCTGCTCGTGCTGCCGATTATTATCGTCTCCTCGCAGGAAGCGATCAAGACGGTGCCGCAGTCGCTGCGGAACGCTTCATTCGCGCTCGGCGCGAACCGCTGGCAGACGATCACCCGCGTGGTGCTGCCGACGGCCTTGCCGGGCATTCTAACCGGATCGATTCTGTCGTTGTCCCGGGCAATCGGAGAGACGGCTCCGCTTATCGTCGTCGGCGCGGTCGCTTACGTGGCTTTCTTGCCGCAATCGCCGATGGATACATTCACGGCAATGCCGATCCAGATTTTCAACTGGGCGAGCCAGCCGCAGGCGGAATTTCAGAACGTGGCCGCGGCAGGGATTATTTTATTGCTCATCATGCTGCTCAGCATGAATGCGTTCGCCATCTATTTGCGCAACAAGTATCAGAGGAAGCTGTAGAAGACCGTTCAGGAGGAGCCTAGAGATGACAACGATTGTAGATATAAAGCAGCTGGATTTATATTATTCCGAATTTCATGCGTTAAAGAAAGTGGACATGGAAATTTCCGAAAGCTCTGTCACCGCCTTCATCGGACCTTCCGGCTGCGGGAAGTCGACGCTGCTGCGGACGTTAAACCGGATGAACGATATGATCAAGGGCATCAGGATTGAAGGGAAAGTAGCCATCGACGGTCAAAATATTTACGACCCCGATGTGAATGTCGAGCTGCTGCGCAAAAACATCGGCATGGTATTCCAGCAGCCGAATCCTTTCCCGAAATCCATTTACGATAACATTGCGTATGGTCCGCGCATTCACGGCATAAAAGATAAAGAACAGCTCGATCACATCGTCGAGACGAGCTTGAAGGCGGCTGCGTTGTGGACCGAGGTCAGCGGCAACTTGAAAAAGTCGGCCTACGGTTTATCCGGCGGCCAGCAGCAGCGGCTGTGCATCGCAAGAGCGCTCGCCGTGAACCCGCGCATTCTGCTGATGGACGAACCGACGTCCGCACTCGATCCGATCTCGACGCTGAAGATCGAAGAGCTGATCCGCGAGCTTCGCGAGAAATATACGATCGTTATCGTCACGCACAATATGCAGCAAGCCGCACGGATTTCCGACTTCACGTCCTTCTTCCTGAATGGCGAAGTGATCGAATCCGATCAAACGGAGAAAATTTTCACGACGCCGACCGACCAACGGACGGAAGATTATATTACAGGACGTTTCGGTTAATTACGACAACGATAATTAGGAGGAGTAGCGGATGGACACGAGGTCGAATTTTCATCAAGCGGTGGAAGATTTGCAGCAAGAACTGCTCAATATGGGCACTCTGGTAGAGAACAGCATCGAAGGAGCGGTTGAAGCGTTGGCGAAGCGGGACGAAACGCTGGCTAAGCAAACGATCGATCAAGACGATCAGATTGACGATAAGCTGCTGCAAATTGAAGAAAATTGCTTGCGCCTCATTGCGCTGCAGCAGCCGATGGCCAGCGATCTGCGGATCATCGGGACGGCGCTCAAAATCGCCGTCGACTTGGAGCGAATCGCCGATCACGCGGTCGATATCGCGAAGATCGCCCGGCGTCTGGCAGGCAAAGACCCGGTGAAACCGCTGGAAATCATCCCGAATATGGCGTTGATCGTTCGGGAAATGCTGAGCGAAAGCTTGCAATCGTACACGCAGCGGGACGTGCATCGCGCAGCGAGGCTCGCCGAACGCGACGACGAGGTCGATAAGCTGTACAGCTCGGTCGTGGAGGAGATCAACGGCCTCATGAACAGTGACTTGGCGCGCAACCGCGAGCTGTCGCAGCTGATGCTGGCCGCGCATTTCCTTGAGCGCGTCGCCGATCATACGACCAATATCGGCGAAGGCGTTATTTATATGGTTACGGGTAAGCGTAAAGATCTGAATGTTTGAGGAGAAGAGTACAGTTTTGGCCAACTGCCGAAGCTGTGCTTTTTTTAATTTTCCGTTTAACCGGTGACGGATACAAGAAGCAATATTTTACAATATTTTAACATGCGCTGTCGTTTCCATTTAATACTAGGTTGAAGGTCCTATGTTATAGTGAATGTAGAATAAGACTACAATTCGATAAGTAGGGATGGATATGGCAGCAGACCGAAACTTGATCGAGTCGTCAGCGGAAGTGAGGCGAGCGCTGCGGGAAGAGCTTCTCGACCTGTTGCACTCGAAGAACATCCGCTCCGTGTATCAGCCCATCGTCTCCTTGAGCGACGGGGAGGTCCTCGGTTACGAGGCTTTAACGCGCGGACCGGAACGGAGTGCGCTTCATTCCCCGCTGTCGTTGTTTGAGTTGGCCGAACAAGAAGGCTTGTTGTACCCGCTCGATAGGCTGGCGCGGTCGAATGCGATCGGAAGCGTCACGCTGCGCAGCGGGAAGCAGCAGCTCTTTTTGAATTTGTCGGCGGACATCTTGAACGACCCTTTGTTTGCCCCGGGGCAAACGCTAGAGCTGCTGCGCCTTCGCGGTCTCACACCGGCTAACGTCGTGTTCGAAATTACGGAGCGCAGCTCGATTGAAGATTTTGAGAAGACCAAGCATATCCTGGATCACTACCGGAAGCAGGGCTACCGGATCGCCATCGACGATGCGGGGGCAGGTTACTCGTCGCTGCAGGCCATTGCCGAATTGCACCCGGATTATATCAAGGTGGACCGTTCTCTCGTCTCCGGCGTGCATCGGAACAAAACAAAGGAATATATCCTTGAAACGATGGTGACGTTCGCCGAGAAGCTCGGCGTCTATTTGATCGCCGAAGGGATAGAAACCGAGGAGGAGCTGACGAAGCTTACGCTGATGGGGGTCCATTACGGACAAGGTTTCTTGCTGGGACGTCCTGATAAGGAACCGGCGGATCTAACTCCCGAGCTTCGGCAGCATATTGTCTCACACCGCAAAAAACTCGAGATGTCAGGGCATGTGCTAAGCATCGGCGAGCTGAGTTCCCCCTCCCCGACGTTCGACGCCCAGACACCGATTTCGACCGTAGCCAATTACTTCAAAGAACATGTAAACGCCCAAGGTGTGGTGGTGACGACTGGGAGCGAGCCCGTCGGCCTTATTATGCGCGATCGGTTATTTCAGCAATTGGCCGGGCAATACGGCTATTCGCTCTTTTGGAATCGGCCGATCGATTCAATCATGGACGTTCGGCCCTTAATCGTTGAGGAGCATACGCCGGTAGAATGGGTTTCGCGGCTTGCCACATCCAGGGATATTCGTAATTTATACGATCTGGTCATCGTCACGTCGAAAGGCTGCATGCTTGGCACCGCCTCCATCCGCACCATTCTGGAATGCATGACGAATGTGAAGATGGAGAATGCCAAAGTCGCCAGTCCGCTTACCGGATTGCCCGGTAATTTACAGATTAACCGCGAGCTGAATCGGAGGCTGACCGAGGGCCGTCACTTCTCGGTCATTTATGCCGACCTCGATTACTTCAAATGGTTTAACGACCGTTACGGCTTTCATCAGGGCGACCAGTTGATTCAGTTTACGGCCGATTGCATTCAACAGGCGATCCACCTTGCCGGCATCCCGGATGACTTTGTCGGACATATCGGCGGTGACGATTTCATTGCCATGAGCGGCACCTCCAACCCGGAATTGTTATGTACGGACATCCTTCAGCGTTTTGACCGGGGCGTTCGGGCGTTTTATGAAGTAGACAACTGGTCTTACGTCGAAGACCGGCACGGCAATCGGATGGAGAGCGGTGGTGTGACATTGTCGTTAGCGCTGGTCGTCTGCAAGTCCGGGCTCGGCGTGACGCCCGAGCAAATTTCACAGGTCTCGGCCCGGCTGAAAAAGCTGTCCAAGGCGTATCGCGGCAGCGTGTATTACTGCGACTGCATCGGCTCGGAGGCGACGGCTCCCGCCGCTGATCCGCAGCCTGCGCATCACGGGAACAAATCGAGCATCTGATCCAGGCGCCGGATTAAATACACTTTTCTTTTTCCCAGCCGGTGCTGGGAAATTTTTTTGCCCTCCGTAGCGGAGTCTCTGTCCTCGTGCAGCCATACGGCGTCGAGCCCGGCTTTAACCGCTCCGCATACGTCGTGCTTCCACGAATTGCCGACCATGACGGCATGTCGCGGAGGGAGCTGCAGCGCCTGCAGCGCTGTCTTGAACAAGAGCGGGGCGGGCTTTTTGTCCGCCGGCTTGAGGGCGGTGTAGATGCGTTCCTGCGGAAAGAACGGATGCAGGCCGAACCTCTGGAGCAGCAGCATCACTTCGGCGCGCGGGCTGTTGCTGATGATCGCGAGCTTGCAGCGCGGAGCGAGCGCGGCAAGCGTTTCGAGCGTGTGCGGGGGCATGGTCTTGGCAGAGACCTGCAGCTGCAGCACTTCCTTCATAAAATCACGGGTCATCGCGGAGGAGAACGGAATCTGCTGTTCCTCGAACGCTTCGCGCAAGCATTGCTGCTGCAGTTCGTCAAGCTGCTTGAAGGTGGCGCGAGCCTTCTTGCGATGATGCCATTTGCCGATATAGGCCTGCCATAATTGCCCGGCATCCGGCGTGTCGTCAGTACTCCAACGGGCCGTGTAGCGGCTCCACACCTCGCGAAAACTGGCTTCAAAGCTGAGCCCCCGCACGACCAACGTCTGATTGACATCGAAGAATACGGCTTGCTTTCCGCTAAGCGGTTTGTCTTCAGTCACTTTCATCCCTCCGGTTTCCTGGCGCGATGCGAACGCAAAGCGCGGCTAGGAGCGAGTTAGTTCATTTTATGCGAGCTTAGCCCGGGTCACCCCTGTTCCGTCCGCTTTCGTTTATGTTTTTTTCTTCTGGAGTCGTATGCTATCATGTAGGTAGAAGGTAGTCTGCCTGCGAATGGGGTGTAATCGTTGTCCAAGCTTATTTTGATCGATGGAAATAGTATCGCGTATCGTGCGTTTTTTGCGCTTCCTCTGCTCAGCAACTCGAAAGGGCTGCACACGAACGCGGTTTACGGATTTACGACCATGTTATTGAGATTGTTAGAGGAACATCAGCCGTCGCACTTCCTTGTGGCGTTCGATGCGGGGAAGACGACGTTTCGGCATAAAGGTTATGCGGAATATAAAGGCGGGAGGGAGAAGACCCCGTCGGAATTGACCGAGCAATTCCCGCTGCTGCGGGAGCTGCTTGCTTCGTTCGGGATCAAACAGTTCGAACTGGAAGGATACGAGGCTGACGATATCATCGGTACGGTCACCCGGCTGGCCGAGGGTCAGGACGAGCTGAAGGAAGTCGTCGTCGTGACAGGGGATAAAGATATGCTGCAGCTCGCCTCCGACAAGGTTCATATCGCGTTGACGAGGAAGGGGATCAGCGAGATCGAGCTGTTCGACCCTGCTCATATCGACGAGAAGTATGGGCTGAAACCGCAGCAAATCATCGATTTGAAGGGACTTATGGGCGATACGTCCGATAATATTCCGGGCATTCCCGGGGTCGGCGAGAAGACGGCGCTCAAGCTGCTGCATGAATACGGGACCGTAGAAAACGTATTGGAGCATGCATCGCAGATCAAAGGCAAGATGGGCGAGAAGGTCGCCGCACATGCCGACGATGCGCGGATGAGCAAGGAGCTTGCGACCATTTACCGCGAGGTGCCGGTCGATATGCCGCTCGATTCGCTCTCTTATGCGGGTTACGACAAGCAGGCGCTCGGGGAGATGTTCCGCAAGCTGGAATTCAAATCGCTGCTGGAACGGCTCGATTTGCACGGCGTCGGTGTCGGAGACGAATCGTCTGAGGACGGGACCGAAGCGGCTCCGGCCGCTTCTGTGGAGACGGTGCGGGTATCCGATCAGGCGCAGCTGGACAAGCTTATCGCTGCGCTGCCGCGCGTAAAAGCGCTCCACGTCGAATTGATCGGAGACAATCCGCATACGTCCGAGGTGCTCGGCATCGCGTTCTATGAGGCGGACGATACGGGGGGAGGCTCCTCCGAAGCGCAGGAGGATTCCTGCGCCGAGTCAGGCCGCGTGCACTACGTTCCGTTCGACATGCTGACGGGGGATGGCGCCGGCGAAGTTCGCGCCTGGCTGGCCGACGAAGGCAAGTCGATCACCGTGTACGACTTGCATAAGGCAGTCGTCGCTCTTTGGTGGAGAGGCCTCGAGCTGCAGGGCGTGGCCTTCGACGTGCTGCTGGCCGGTTATTTGCTCGATCCGACCGAGTCTACGCTGACGCTGTCCGGTCTGACGTCGCGTTACGGCTTGCCGGCGCTGCCTGCCGACGAAGACGTGTTCGGCAAGGGGGCGAAGTTCCAGGTGCCGGAGCAGGACGTACTGGCCGGCTTCATGGGACGCAAGGCGGCAGCCGTGCAGCGGCTGACGCCGAAGCTGATGGCGGCCCTTGAGGCCAGCGAAATGCACGGGTTGTTCTACGAGCTTGAGCTCCCGCTTGCGCTTGTATTGGCTTCGATGGAGAAGAAGGGCATCAAGGTCGATACCGAGGAGCTGAAGGGGTACGGCGCCGAATTGAGCGGACGGGTCGAACAGATTATACAGAGCATCTATGAATCGGTCGGCACGGAATTCAACATCAATTCGCCGAAGCAGCTCGGCGAAATTTTGTTCGAGAAGCTGCAGCTGCCCGTTGTGAAGAAGACGAAGACCGGCTATTCCACCGACGCCGAGGTGCTCGAGAAGCTGCAGGACCGCCACCCGGTCGTTGCTCAAATTTTGCATTACCGCACGCTGGCGAAGCTGCAATCCACGTATGTGGAAGGGCTGCTGAAAGAGGTTCGGCCCGATACCGGCAAGGTGCACACGTACTACAGGCAGACGATTGCGGCTACGGGCAGGCTGAGCAGCCAATACCCGAACCTGCAGAACATCCCGATCCGTCTCGAAGAAGGACGCAAAATCCGCAAGGTGTTCGTGCCATCCGAACCGGGGTGGCGTATCTTGACGGCCGACTACTCGCAGATCGAGCTGCGCGTGCTCGCGCACATTTCACAGGATGCGCGGCTCATTGAAGCGTTCCGCAACAATATGGACATTCATACGAAGACGGCGATGGACGTGTTCGGCGTGGCGGAGGAGCAGGTCGACTCGAATATGCGCCGCCAAGCGAAAGCCGTTAACTTCGGCATCGTGTACGGCATCAGCGATTACGGCTTGTCGCAGAACCTGAACATTACCCGTAAAGACGCGGCTCAGTTTATCGAGCAATATTTTGCCGTGTTCCAGGGGGTTCGCCAATATATGGAAGATATTGTGAAGAAGGCGCGAACCGACGGCTACGTCACGACGCTGCTCCACCGCCGCCGCTATTTGCCGGAGATTACGGCGTCCAACTATAACATCCGTTCGTTCGCGGAACGAACCGCGATGAATTCGCCGATCCAGGGATCTGCCGCGGACATCATCAAGCTGGCTATGGTGCAGCTGGATCGGCGCATGCTGGAAGAAGGCGTGCGAAGCCGCTTGCTGCTGCAGGTACACGATGAATTGGTGCTTGAAGTGCCGGAAGAGGAACTGGAGTCGATGAAGCGCATGGTGGCGGAAGTCATGGAATCGGCGCTCCAGCTGGACGTGCCGCTTAAGGTCGACGTCGACAGCGGCACGAATTGGTACGAAGCGAAATAATCGGGAGGGACACAACATCATGCCGGAATTGCCTGAGGTCGAGACGGTCCGCCGCACGCTGCAGCAGCTTGTTGTAGGCAAAACCGTCGAACGGGTGACCGTCCGCTTGCCGCGGATCGTTCAGCATCCGGACGACATCGAAATTTTCGCCGCGCTGCTTGTTGGTGAAACGATCCGTTCGGTGGAGCGGCGCGGGAAATTTTTACGCTTCATCTTCGATCATTATACGCTCGTCTCCCATCTGCGGATGGAAGGCCGATACGGGGTTTACCGTTCAGACGAACCCCTTGAGCCGCATACGCATGTCGTGTTTCATTTCACGGATGGGAGCGAGCTGCGGTATAAAGATGTGCGACAGTTCGGCACGATGCATATTTTTGCCAAAGATCAGGATTTGCAGGAGGCGCCGCTGCGCAAGCTCGGTCTTGAGCCGCTCGACGAGGCGTTCACGCTGAAGGCGATGACCGACCGGCTCGCGAAGCGGACGACCAAAATTAAGCCGCTCCTGCTCAATCAGGAATACATTGTCGGCATCGGGAATATTTATGTGGATGAATCGTTGTTTAGGGCCGGCATCCATCCGGAGCGGGAAGCGAACTCGTTGTCCGCGTCCGAATGGGCCAAGCTGCATGAGGCGATTGTGTCGACGCTGCGCGATGCGGTAGCGGCCGGCGGCTCCTCGATCAAATCGTTCGTGAACGGACAAGGCGAGATTGGGATGTTTCAGCACCAGTTCAACATGTACGGCCGTCAAGGAGAGCCTTGCCCTACTTGCGGGCAGCACATCGAGAAGAAGGTCGTGGCCGGACGCGGCACGCACTACTGCCCGAAGTGCCAGCCGTTGAAACGCAAACGCAGCTCGGGCGGCAAGACCTAGGCGTAACGGCGGCCGCTTATGAACGAATGATGCACCACCCGCCCAGAACTCCCATATAGTAACCAGTGAGACGTTCGCGAGGTATAAGCTTTAGGGCTGACTGCGTCGTTGCACAACGATTGAACCGCCGCTAACTTCGACGGTTTCTAGCTGGGAGGAAAGAGCATGCTGCCGGTCTTTTCATTAATGCTGCTGGCGCTTGCCGTCAGTTTGGACGGCTTCGGCGTCGGCGTCACGTACGGGCTGCGCAAAATTCGGATACCGTTCTTGTCGGTGGCGATCATTTGCTGCGTCTCGGGCTTGATTATTTTGCTCTCGATGCAAATCGGCGTATGGATGAGCGGTTACGTTCATCCGAATGTCGCCAAGGATATCGGCGCTTTCATCTTGATGGGCATCGGTGTGTGGGCGCTGTATCAGCTGTTTATGCAAAAAAAGGATGAGGATCCAGGTCTGGATTCTAACGATGGAGAGGAATCCGTATCGGCAGCCGGGAGGTCTGAAGCAAGCGAGGCGCCGCCAGTTGCGGTCACGGCGAAAGAGATTGTGTACATCGAGCTGAAGCGATTCGGCCTGGTTATCCAAATCTTGCGGAAGCCGTCGATCGCCGATATGGACCGTTCCGGCAATATCTCGGCGTACGAGGCGACGCTGCTTGGTCTGGCACTGTCTCTGGATGCGTTCGGCGCAGGGATCGGGGCCGCGTTGATCGGCTTTACGCCTTGGCTCACAGCGGCAGTCATTACGCTGTCGAGCGGCATTTTTCTCGGATTCGGCTTGAGAATCGGGTTTCGGTACGCAGAGATGAAATGGGTTCGCCGGTTGTCGGTGCTGCCCGGATTTGTTTTGATCGTGATGGGCATCATGAAATTGTTATAACTACGTTCTTGATATGGTGGAATAGGCAGGGATCTTACGATGAATATCGGATTAACCGGCGGCATCGCGTGCGGGAAAAGCACGGTGGCCGCCATGCTCGTCCGCCGCGGCGCACTGCTTGTCGATGCGGACCGCATCGCCCGTGAAGTGGTTGAGCCGGGCACGCCCGTGCTGGCGAAGGTCATTGAACGTTTCGGGGCTGATTTGCTGCAGGAGGACGGCTCGCTCAACCGCAAGAAGCTTGGCGAGCGTATCTTCGGCGACCCCGAGGCGCGCCGTGACTTGGAGGGTCTGCTGCATCCGTCCATTCGCGCAACGATGCGCGAGCGGATGCGGGCTTATGAGAATGAATTTCCGGACAGGCTGGTAGTCGTGGATATTCCGCTGCTGTACGAATCCGGCTTACAGTCGATGGTGGAGCGGGTCATGGTCGTGTACGTTCCGCGCGAAGTACAATTGATGCGGCTGATGGCTCGCGACGGGTTATCGCCGGAGCAAGCGGAGCAGCGGCTTCAATCGCAAATGCCGATTGAAGAGAAACGGCGACTGGCGGACATTGTCATCGATAATACAGGCTCGCTGGAAGAAACGGAAAAGCAAATCGAGGCGTTCTGGAAGGAAAGGGGGCTTACATGAAGTTTTGGCGCAAGAAGCGGGTATTCGCCATATTGCTGCTGACCTTTCTCATTTTTTTATTTTTGAGCAGCTCGTTCATCGGACGTCTATTGTACCCTATTCATTATGAAGACGACATTCGCCGGAACGCGTTTCAGTATGAGCTTGATCCGTTCTTGATTGCGGCAATCATCCGTGTTGAATCCAATTATAAGCCGGATACCGAATCGAATAAGGGGGCCTACGGCTTGATGCAGCTGATGCCCGACACTTCAAATTGGATTATCGAGAAAGCGCCGTTTGACACCGAGTATAAGAAAAAATTAGGCACCCCGGCGGTCAGCATCGAGCTCGGCTCGTGGTATTTGCACTGGATGGACAAACAATTCGGCGGAAATATGCATGCGATGATCGCGGGTTACAATGCGGGGCATGGCAAAGTCAGCCGATGGCTGCAGGAGAAGGCGTGGGACGGTACGTTACAGAACGCCAATCAAATTCCTTACGGTGAAACGAGACATTACATTCAACGCGTGATGTACTACTATAACAAATATCATAAACTGTACGGGGACGAATGGAGCCGGGGTTAGTCCCGACCTTTCAATGCAAAGAAGCATCGGACAGGCAGCCCTTGCGGGAGCCTTGTCCGACACTTCTTGCGTATTCCTCAAAACGTGTTATTATTTGAATTGACCGGCTAGTTGCTGCTCAGCGATTTGTACCAGGCGTCGTGTGATGTGACCACCGATTGCACCAGTATCACGAGTAGCCATGTTACCGTAGTAACCATCCTGAGGAATGGCGATACCCAGTTCCTGTGCTACTTCGTATTTCAGTTGATCCAACGCTGCATTTGCTTGAGGGACTACCAAAACGTTGCTGCTGCGGGATTGACCTGCACCCATGTCTGTTCACCTCCTTGTCGTTGGTAATCCTATTATGTGCGTAATGGCGATCTTCATGTGAGGAAGTCGCTGGAAACTTGAAAGGATGAAATTCGATGAAATGCCCTTATTGCGACTATCCCGGGACGAAAGTGCTTGACTCCCGCCCCGCTAATGAAAATAAATCGATACGCCGCCGCCGCGAATGCGAGAAATGTACGAAGCGCTTCACGACGTTCGAGATGGTGGAAGAGACTCCGTTGATCGTCATTAAGAAGGACGGCAGCCGGGAAGAATTCAGCCGGGAGAAAATGCTCCGCGGCCTTATCCGCGCTTGCGAGAAGCGTCCGGTTTCGGTCGAGCGTCTCGAGATGATCGTCTCCGAAGTCGAGAAGCAGGTGCGCAACACCGCCCACGCCGAAGTAGACAGCCGCGATATCGGCGAAATCGTCATGAGCGAGCTGTACCCCGTGGACGAAGTGGCCTACATTCGCTTTGCTTCCGTGTACCGGCAATTCAAGGACATCAACATGTTCATGAAGGAGCTTAACGAGCTGCTCGGCAAGCATCATGTCGGCGGCGAAGGCGGGAAAAATTAATTAACGCAAAAGCGTTGACAAGCTTAGCTCCTCTGTGTTATTATCTTTTTTGTCGCCACACGGATCATTAGCTCAGCTGGGATTCCAAACTTGGCAAATGCACTACCTTAAAGTAAGTGATTGAATGTTGCAAGAAATTGTATAATTGGAAAATTTGGGGCCATAGCTCAGCTGGGAGAGCGCATCGCTGGCAGCGATGAGGTCAGGGGTTCGATCCCCCTTGGCTCCACCAATATCTATTAAATTAACGCAGCCAGAGCGGCTGCGTTTTTTGGTATGCGGTAACTCCTGAAGAGTCGGTCTTCTTTTTTTACTTATTTCCAACCTACATACCCTGATTTTTAAAGACTCATCAGTTTCTTTATCAGTTCAGTTTTTCCTTTTACTCCAGCTTTCTCATAAATCCTGCCCAAATGCTTTTTGACGGTGATTTCCGTCACATGAAGTTGTTCGGCCATCTCAGCGATCGAGGAACAGGTCATAGACGATAAGGCAATTTCACGTTCACGGGGAGTTAGGTTGAAAGTTCCCTTAGGTGCGGCAACGTGCGGTAAAGAAGAGTCAGGCAGGTAGATTGCCTGGCCTGACTTTTTTCGCCGACACGAGGGCACGTGCGCGGCGACAAAGGCAACCGTTATTATCTATCCTCATCGAAGCTTTAGAAGATGCCATGGTCTGGCGACCTGATGGCATCTTTCTGTCTAAGTTCCGCTCCATTTGCGGTATAATGGGAATAATCTGTTGTTGGTGTATGGAAAGGCGGTGAACGGGTTGAGTGTAGACCGGGAAGAACTGAAAAGAATGATCGATCAAATCCCCGAACAAGACGCAATCGAAGTTTATGATTTTATCGGGTATTTGAATATGAAACGGGAAAGAGCCGTTCTGGAACAATTGGATGTCGCATCGCTCGCGGAGGATGCTGATCTCATTCGACAAGTCGAGCAGAGCCGCGAAGATCGTGAACATGGGCGCATATACAGTAAAGAAGCGGGACTTGACTATTTGCGCAGCAAGGTCAAGGAATTTGAGCATGAACAAAACGTATAGCGTTTATTGGACGCAAACGGCTTTGGATGAACTCAGCAGAATTCTCGCCTATCCGCCGGACGTGAAGGAAAGAATTTATCTGGAATCGTTTAACGACTGCTATTTACACCAACTCTTACCGCCAAACCAATCCTGACAGGCAAATTGAAAGGACAATGGGCAAGGCTGGGGCTGTATCAAGTCATTCTCGTGTTTGAGGTTAACGAAGACGAAGCAGTCGTTTGGGTAAATGGCATTAAACATAAAAGAGAGAATGTGTATTGGAAAAGAAAGAGGACTTAGTCCGGCATAAAGATCTTACTGGGATTTATTTGGGAGATCAGAGCTTCTGCTCTGGTCTTCTTTTTTGCACTCATTTTCGGATAGGAGGGTGTCAGAATGGAGATGATGAATCGAAAACATGCGGATTGGATAGTAGAACGGCGGTTCGAGGGCGATCAGAGCCAAATACTGAAAAGGCGTTTCAAAGGTGGCCGATCATGAGGTATAATGCGACTACACCCTTTGAAAATGGGATGGCATAATTAAAGCAGTGCCCGTTACAAGTGTTAAGTTCGGCAAAAACGATCCTTGTCCTTGCGGAAACGGTCTGAAGCATAAGAAATGCTGCGGAAAGTAAAAGGAATGGAGAGTTGAATGCAAGAGAAATGTCGTTTGTTGGTTGTCGATCAAAGCTACTCACCAATTGAATCTCTTGAAAATGAAGAGCTTTATCGTCATGGAATTTTTGAATGGAACATCTCGAGGATAATTAAGTATATCGAAAGAAACGAGTGGGAAAGATGGTCATCACCGCCTTGCCAAGGCTCGAAAGAATCATGTCCCGTATGTCAATTCCTACAAGCTGCTTGTTAATCAGCATATTCCGTTCTTTACTTCAGTTACAAGTTATACCGCATTCGTTGAATACTGGAACTCAAAAGTTCATGATATGAGGTAACTGTCAATGATCACAGTACAATGTACAAAAAAGCTGGCAAGCGAACTGGGTGTTCCCTTGTTAATTGAGAAGCCGAAACATTCTAATCCACTGTATTGCTGGCATGCTCATTTATTTTCATTTAGTCGCCGAAAGTGTGTATTGGTTATGAATAACGAAACAAGATACAATTTTGTGATGTTTGGTTTGGTGAAGGTTGATTTCAAGCGATTCGATGACTTGATCGTAAAGCAAATCTCCGACAATTTGCTTGCAGATGGAATGGAACAAGTATTGGTTGATAAATATTTACTAAATTGTGGAGATGTTAGTTATACCCCGACAAGCGACAGAAGCATAATTGGTCAAATCAACGAAATGATAATGGTCGCACAATACGAGATGGAAGGCAACATCGATGAGTATGGTGATCCGAAAATTGATCAAGTGAATCGCTTCTTGAACAGATTTGTTATCCTGAAATTACCGAAGCTATATTCGGGTGAAACCATGTATGATGCGTTGCAATATATAGATGTTGAATGATAAATCTATCGTGTTTAAGCCAAACCTCCCTCAATCTTGCGATCCGGGGAACTTATAGCAATCGAGCAGTTCCAATACCGGATGGACGAACAGAATAAGGCGGGATTATGGGATTGGGAGGAAAAGCATAATTTCATTGTGAATCTGGAAAAAGGAAAGAATGTACCTACATAGGTTAAAGGACGGTGCACAACTGGTATGTTCCTTGCTGGAATGCCAGTCACACCATTCCTGAGGGCGACTCCAAGGACAAATAAATCCGCTGCGGAAACAAGACAGCTCCAACGAGGCGGGCATCTTGCATAATATAGCTTTAGCGAATTTTCCACGATTTTGTTATTATGAAATGGAGGTGAGCGGCATGAACCAGTTGAGCGATCAAGCTAAGGAAGAGCTTTTACATGCGTTGGAAGGCAAGCAATCCGACCTTTCGTTATTGAGGGCAAACTGGTTTCCGTGGAAGTGGAGAACTTTGAGCCGGTCGCGGAAGATGATCCCGAACTGGACTTGGCCCAAGAAATTGAGGACTATCCCGAACTGAAAGCTTCTCTGCAAAAATATTTGGATAATCCCGACATGAAAGGGTACACGGCCAGCGAACTGAAGGAGAAGCGCCGTGGCAGAAGGAATTAACCGTCCCTTCCGTATTATTTTTAAGGCCGAGTTTGATTTGTGCCTGGATCGAATCTTTATTACGCCGTTCACGAACGTGATCGCGTTGTGGATGTCATCAACATCTTGCCTTCAAGAACGAAACGGAAACGTGTGACAAAATAGGCTTGATATAAATTCATACGGATTGATTCGACCGTTCCATCTGGACGGTCTTTTTTCATGCCTTTTTTCGGATAAGGAAATGGAGGGAAAACGCTATGAAAAGTAATATCCTCTATGGCGAATGGCAGGTGGAACGGCGGTTCGAGGGCGATCGCCAACCAGTTGACGGACGAGAAAGTGCAGACTCCGGCCTAACGGCAAAACCGCAAAAACGGCTCTTCCGACTGGCATCTCAGCACGGTGAAACTAATCCTGCAATCAGCTCATCAAAGAGCGCGGAAGCCGCGAATCCATGAGCTTGAAGGATATTGTCAGGCTCCTGCCGTTAGACAGGCTGGACCGGGAAACGCTGCAAGCGCTGGTAAAGCGCATCGATGTCCATGACAGCGGCATTGTAACATTCACCTATAACTTTGCCGTATGATCTTATTTTGGGCAGCCATCTTGACCAAGTCGTCACCACACATGTGGAGTGTACAGTAAGACTTGAAAGAAAAGATACAGCCAAGTAGACTGTATCTTAGTTCTGTGGGAGAGGGTTGGAAAGATTATAGTGAATTTTAATTTTTCCACCCTCGAAAACTTCAATTTTTTGTATTAACCTCTGTAGAACGTGTTTCATGACCTGTACATCGCCAATGTCGAGGGTCGAGAAACGTTCTATTTCTTTTTTGAATACGTGTAATTGTTCGGCTAGGTCTTGCCGTGCTTCAAATTTGTCGTCACAGCATAAAAGATAAATAAAAAACGTTAATCATACGTGATTAGTAAGCGATAAGAAATGAAGTTAAAAAAAGCGAAGTCGAACGAAGTGAAGACAACGAAGCGAAGCAAAGTTAAAGAATAAGTATAATCGGCTTCAATAATCCAACAAAGAACGTTGTCTTATTAAAGCCGAGCTATATTTTCGCCGCATACCTGATTTACTAGAGTCTGTACGCAAACTGTACAATCCATAAAAAAGCAGTACAATTGAACCTATGAGACGCAGATACGAAATAAGCGATGAAGAGTGGAATGTCATTGAGCCGTTTTTGCCCCCTACCCGAAAACCACAAGGAGGTCGTCCGCCCAAAGATCGTCGTCAGATGCTGAATGCCGTACTTTGGATTGCTCGTACAGGAGCTCCATGGCGAGATTTTCCTGCCTATTATGGTTCCTGGTCTTCCGCCTACAGTTTTTTCTGGCGCTTACAAAAGGCGGGGATATGGGACATCATTTTGGATCATGTTTCGATAGAACCCGATTGGAGTCAGGTCATGATCGACACGACCGTAGTCCGTGTCCACCAGCATTGGGCGCAAAAGGGGGCAAGCTAAGCAAGCAATCAAGTAGATTTTGAAAATGAACTGCTTATTTTGAAAACACAATATTATTATGATGAAGAGGAGTGTTCCTTGATGACAAAGAGTAGAATGAATCCTAAGGTTGATGAATTTTTAAGTAAGGCTAAAAAGTGGAAGGAAGAATATGAGAAGTTGAGAAATATCGTTCTTGACTGTGAGCTGACCGAAGAATTTAAGTGGATGCATCCTTGTTACACGTTTCAGAATAAAAACATAGTTTTAATACATGGATTTAAAGAATACTGTGCGCTTCTGTTTCACAAAGGTGCCTTGTTAAAGGATGCCCATGGTATCCTAATCCAACAAACGGAGAATGTACAGGCGGCGCGCCAGATTCGGTTCACCAATGTTCGAGAAATAGTTGCAATGGAAACCATCTTGAAAGCCTATATTTATGAAGCCATTGAAGTTGAAAAAGCTGGTTTGGAAGTGAATTTTAAAAAGAATACAGAATTCATAATTCCTGAAGAATTTCAAAATAAATTCGATGAAATCCCTGCCTTGAAAACTGCTTTTGAAGCATTGACGCCCGGACGGCAAAGAGCATACATTCTTTATTTTTCTGAACCCAAACAATCCAAAACTCGAGAGTCAAGGGTTGAAAAATGTATGCAGCAAATTCTCAATGGAAAGGGATTAAATGATTAGGGCGTGTATGCAAACCTAAGCAAGCCAAACCATAATCGAAGCAAGCGTTAAAAAAGCTCGGAAGCTCTGCGCCAGTTTATCGAAGCGAGTCGCCAAGCGACGGTAGTTCTTCACTTTATTGAAAAAGCATTCAATTTAATGAAACTGCTCAGGCTGAGACTAATGCTTGAGCTTTTTATTTTCAGAGGAAAGGGTCTATGAATGAATCCCCCGAGGGGGGATTTTGTATGTTTATCGTAAGTGGTCGCCTACCCGATCGGGAAAGAAGAGGGAGAGTTGGAGCAGCATCTGGTCCCAGTTTTGGATGCGGCCTGTCCATTTTCAGATCACATCCATGGTCGCCAGATAGAACGGTGGGAAAAATGCTCTTGCTCTTCGTTACTTTGCGAAGCTGTCGGTGATAGCTCTCGATCATGTTCGTGGTCTAGATGAGTTTACGGATTTCCGGCGAGTACTTGATAAAGGTCGCAAGTTCCTCCCAGTTGTTCTGCCAAGAGCGTACAATGAGTGGGTATTTCCCTCCCCAGACTTCCTGGGTTTTGGGAGTTTACACACTTTATTTTACAGACTCGATTTTTCTATTTAACCAACGGCATGAATATTAACGTAAGAGAAATACATATTAAGGCTCTCTTTTTATTTGTGCATAATTACCATCCGTAAATCTTGAACAACTCCATAATTTTCTCTTTTTGTCCGGGCCCAAAGTCAATTGAAACACCTAAGATGTATCGGTCAGGATTTAATTTACGTACCTTGGGTAGTTCTAAACGTTGCAAGACAAGGAATTTGTTTCCTGATCAATCTGTGTTGGTTGAAGAATTGAAACCTCTTTTTAAAGCAAGGATCACAAAAGAGTAAATTATAACCGCCCATGTTTCGTTGGTTTTCTTATAATAGAGAGAAACGATAAGGCCAAGCCCTTACCGTTTCGCCTTTTTCTTACAATATTTGAGATTCGTATACTTTGCTTCAACCGGTTTGAAAAAGTCTGTGGGCTTAATGTTAAGCTCTGCGCAAAGCTTGAATC
This sequence comes from Paenibacillus sp. EPM92, assembly GCF_016586185.1. Classification (NCBI taxonomy): domain Bacteria; kingdom Bacillati; phylum Bacillota; class Bacilli; order Caryophanales; family Paenibacillaceae; genus Paenibacillus; species Paenibacillus sp. EPM92. The sequence continues at coordinate 112,884 of NZ_BCPS01000096.1, read as the reverse complement.
CCTCCTTTTCATGGGACACATTACAAGCTTACTGTTTCAAGAGTCGAATCATCGCACTTAAATCCTGTGCTTCTTTGAACACGAGCAAATACGGATGCTGACCTGAACCATTGTGGTATGTGTAAATACCGGTGTGTAAATACTCTAAATGAAGTACATATGCATCGTTGACCACATTCCACATCAGATCGCGAATGAACACAGCATCTAGGCCGGCTTCGAGCAGAACGTCTTTGCAGAGTTGAACATAGGAGGCTACATCATAGTTGAATGGTCTGCGAAGATTTTCTGCAATTGATTCGGTCAGTCGTTGTTGGATGTACATCTTGCTGAGTTCAATGTTGTAGACAAGACTGCTCTTAGCCATTAGCATCACCTCCTCTCTGGTACATAAATGAAGGGCCCCATACAAGGCATAACCCGAAAGTTACGCCTTGTATGGGGCCCTCCAATTACACAAAAGCAATTCCATGATGAGGATTCGGTTAGGCTTAACTGGGGATGCTTGCTTGATCATTTGGAAGAAAACACGCTATTTCTTTGATCTTTCGAAAAGTATTCTGGATTCGGATAGGGGATGGATACCAGGTAGTTATGTAGAAAAAAAAGTATGGATAACATATGTATCGAATCCTACTTTTCTTACCTAAAGAACTGGAATGTTCGAAACAAGACCTGCATAATGAGGAGTGGATTGAGAAATAAATAAAGCACATGGCCAAATGGGTCATGTGCTTTATTTCTGTAGCATTGTGGAGAGAGCCCGAGGTTTGCTCGCACAGACAATGACAGCTTTGTCCCGCGGTCGAACTCCCTACCTATTCAATGACAATGAATGGGTCATGAATAGATTTTGCCTCTTCAGCATAAATATTACGGATTCAGATGCCATAAAGGGGTGATGTACATTGAATTCAAACGGGGTTAGCCACAAGGTTCATACAGCTTAAATTCCTATTGATCAGCCGGGCTATGTGAATCAGATGCCGGCCGTACATTCTCAAATATATCCTATTGCGGGAGTTCCCCAGCCAAACGAATATATCACACATTTAGACCCTGTGTTTGTGCAACACTTAAGTCGCCATCAAGGCCAAAGAATGGCGTTAATGACGACTGTGGGGAGAATCGAAGGTATAAATGCAGGTGTGGCGGTGGATCACATCCAAATAAACTTAGAAGACCGCTCTCTTCATATTCGAATTTCACAAATCGTATATTTTGAAGGACCTTTGGCTTCTTATCGGTAAGAAATCGAGTGAGGCGCTTTGGCTTAAATCAGGCGTCTTTCTCAAAGTGAAGTCAGGTTATTATGGTCGTGGAGCTGTTGGTACGAAACTTGGCAGAAGCGATCTGGCAGCGTTTATGTACAAACAGTTTCGCGATTCGATGTTCATTGGCAAAGCTCCCGTAATAAGCAGTTGATAGAGATGGATAAATCAAACCACTTCATCCGAAGTGGTTTTTGTTGTGCGTCGTGTCCAGAAACTGCAAACTCAATTTCGCCCGTCATATTTCCAGCCATTACCGATGACGGGCTGTTGCTGCCGGTCATCCAAGTTTGGACGATGAGGGTGACCCTGTGCCTGGTTGTAGTCCCGGTTCGAATAGGCTGGATGAGCCGCTTTTCCTTGGACCTGATTTGGCTTGCAATCGCTAGGCGGTCCGATGACAACTGTTTTTGTAATGGGTGCCAGCGTATCCTTCACTTTTGCTTCATTGAGGCAATACGTATGGGCAAACACACTCGCTGGCGTTAATCGCAACAGGTCGGATCCGCCAATGAATTCCGGAACTGGCGCATCGAATATGGCCAATAAATGCGTGTTGTCGACCGAAGCAATTTCATAATGCCACCATCCCTGAGGCACATTAGCCACTTGGCCCGGCTGGATTGGAAAATTAAGAAGCTCTTTCGTAAACGGATTAATCAAGGAGACAACAGCCGCGCCTGAAATACAGTATACCAATTCTGAAGCATTTTGATGGATGTGGGGCTCGATTACGTTATCCTTGCTAAGATAAATGTCCAGCAGGGACACATTTCCTAATGTGTTTAGCTGGTTGATGGAAAGAAAATTAATATAATTCCGGCTATCCTTTTTGAAAAATGGGTTGTTGTTTAAATCATACGAAAACTGTACGGATGGTGAAGAAAAGTCCATATAAGAAACCGCCACTTTATTCCCCGCCCTTCATTTAATCATTAGGCTTTTGACTTATGGGTTATCTTATGTATCTTCCCGGATGAAAGTGCACCGTTTATTATATTTGAAGGTATTCGCCATGTTTAGGCCGTGCAGCTAAATGACGCCAGCTGTCCTTTGAATTTAGTATATAATGAGGAAAATACATAGCATTCACGCTTCACATTGAATTGACCGAAGCCAAGAGAGGATTAAGTCCATTGACGCTACAACAGTTGAAATATGTGATCGAGGTTGCCAATCGCGGATCAATGAATGAGGCAGCAAAGCGGTTGTTTATATCCCAGCCGAGTCTTTCCAACGCCATAAAGGATCTGGAGGAAGAAATTCATATTACGATTTTCGAACGCACCAATAAAGGCATCTCCCTTTCCAAGGAGGGGGCCGAATTTCTCGGCTACGCCCGACAGGTGATTGAGCAGGCGGAGCTGCTGGAAAGCCGGTATTTGAACGCCAAGCCTTCGCCTCAGCATTTTTCGGTATCTACGCAGCATTATGCTTTTGCGGTGAATGCTTTTGTACATTTGGTTCGTGAATATGGTCAGGATGAATATGAACTAGCATTGCGGGAGACCAAAACGCATGAAATTATCCAGGATGTCAAAACCCAGCGCAGTGAAATGGGGATACTGTATCTCAATGAGTTCAATGGCAAGGTCATTAACAGATTGCTGAAAGACGCTAACCTGAAATTTACCAGCTTGTTTACGGCAAAGCCGCATATTTTTATCAGCGTTCATAATCCCCTGGCTAAGCAGTCTATCGTAACCGTCGATCAGCTTCAGGACTATCCTTACCTGTCCTTCGAACAGGGGGAGTATAATTCGTTTCATTTTTCCGAGGAAATTCTAAGCACGCTATCGCATAGTAAGAGCATTCGCGTCAATGACAGGGCAACGCTCTTCAATTTATTGATTGGTTTGAACGGATATACGATTTCTACAGGAGTGCTCAGTGCCGACTTGAACGGCAATGAGATTATTCCTGTCCCCCTGGCGTGTGAGGAAACGATCAATGTCGGATGGATCAGCCATAAAGATGCTGCGCTCTCCAAGCTCGCCTTGGCTTATCTTGAAGCGCTACATCAGGCCATTATCGAGTAATGGGTTGGCTATAGCTTTAAGCTATAACCAGTTATAGTTAATTGGACTTACGGTATAACTAACCATATGTGCTATCTTTCTTATAGCAAATAGAATTATACAGCTAAAGGAGATTGACCGAATGAGCATAGTGATTGAAAGTGCCAAACAAAGAACCGCAACCCCTTTTAGACATGATATGGTCGGCAGCTTCCTGCGTCCGCATGCGCTCAAGGAGGCCAGAATCCAATTTCAGAACAACGAGATTTCCGCTGACGTGTTGAAAAAGATTGAAGATCAGGAAATCATCAAGCTGGTGAAGAAGCAAAAATCGGTAGGGCTTCAAGCGGTGACGGATGGCGAATTCAGACGCTCCTGGTGGCATCTTGATTTTATGTGGGGCCTGGATGGAGTGGAAAAGGCGAACCTAGAAAAAGGCTATCCATTTCAAGGCATGGAGACGAGAGCGGAAACTGCACGTCTGTACGGGAAAATCGGATTTTCCTACCATCCGTTCGTAGAGCATTTCAAATTCTTGAAGAATGTCGCCGGCTCTGATGTCATCGCTCGCCAGACCATTCCGGCTCCCGCACAATTCCTGGCGGAGCTTCAGCGTCCGGAGAACAAGGCGAGCACGGATGCTTTTTACAGCAGCACGGAAGATTTGGCAGCTGATATTGCGAAGACCTATAAAGCTGCGATTCTGGCCTTTTATGAGGCCGGCTGCCGCAGCCTGCAATTAGATGATTGCACGTGGGGGATGCTCTGTGACAAGAACTATTGGGAATCCAGACAGCAGGAAGGAGTTAACGTTTCGGAAATTGCGCAGTTGTACGCCCGTGTCAATGAAGAAGCGATTGCCGGCCTGCCTGACGATCTGATCATTACCACCCACGTCTGCCGGGGCAATTATCACTCCACCTGGGCATCCTCGGGCGGTTATGAGCCTGTCGCGGAAACTCTGTTTGGAATCGATAACATAGACGCCTACTACCTGGAATTTGATACGGATCGCGCGGGGGACTTTGCGCCGCTGCGATATTTGAAAAACCAGCAGGTTGTGCTGGGACTCCATTCCTCCAAAGTTGGAGAGCTTGAGGATCGGGAGGTCATCATCAGTCGTATCAGGGAAGCTGCGCAATATGTAGATATCAATCACATTTGCCTTAGCCCTCAATGCGGATTTGCTTCCACAGAAGAAGGAAATCTTCTGACGGAAGAGCAGCAGTGGAACAAGCTTGCCTTGATCAAGGAGATTGCGGATGAAATTTGGAAGTAATCCACGAATTATATTCCATTTAGTAGGTGAGTTTGACTAACCGTCTTGAGGAGCGCATCGCTGGCAGCGATGAGGTCACAACAGAATAAGGGGCATTAGCTCAGTTGGGAGAGCGTTGCACTGGCAGTGCAAAGGTCAGCGGTTCGAACCCGCTATGCTCCACCAAAATGCCGATAAACCCTTGATACATAAGGGTTTTTCTTTTTGTCTGTCAGGCTTCTGAGGCTATCGACGTGTGAGGAGATGACTTTCCGATTCTTGATGGCCGCTTTAGAGTTCACTAATAAAGTGGCCGTGGTCACATCTGTGGTCACAAAACAATTTTATTGGTTGATGTGGTCACAATGGTCACAAACCCGTGAAAACGACAAAAAGTTTCGTTCCGCATGACGCTCGCCATACAGTACAAAACTTTTTGGTTAAAGCATATTTTCTTTTCCGAACAGCATGTCGCCGTACTTCTGAGCGGTTTCTTTGTGGATGCTTGGCAATACATGACTGTAAGTATCGAGGGTAATTCTGATATCGGAGTGTCCTAGAATTTCCTTTACGATCTTGGGGTTTATCCCTTCCTTTAACATCAGCGTTGCAACCGTATGCCGGAGGTCATGAAATCTGATCTTCGGAACTTCGGCTTTTTTGATGATTGAATAAAAGCTTCTCAGCAAATTTCTTGGAATGACTGGCGTTCCATTGCTCGTACATACTACAAGGTTAAAATCTTTGTACAACGGCCCGCAGGCCAGTTTTTCTTTTGCAATGATCCGCTTATGTTTTTTCAACTCATTCCCTCCCGTCATCGTGGAAGCCTCTCACCTTCCATGCTAGTGTCCTCGCTGTCATGCACAATGCCGCAAAAAAAGAAAAAGGACTGCCGTCCGCAGTATAACAGCAGAAAGCAGTCCATATGCAACCGGGTGGGGCATGAAACGGCAGACCCCCCTTATTAAAAAAGCAGGGTGGTGCCTCCGAAAACTGTATGCAATTTTTCCCCTATATGGCCGATTAAACCAACCTCTAATGTAACCGTCAACGTTTCTTGCGGTCAATTGTGTTCAGGAATTCCCGGGCCACATTAATCACAAAGTCTACTTCATCAACTTGACGCCCACTCAGTAGAGCGTTCAAATACTCGATCTTGGTGCGGATTTCATCACTGCCAAAATGCATCGGTAGCTCTTCTATATCCTCAAACAGTTGAGCGGGTTTTACACCCAATGCACTGATGATTTTGCCCAACGATTCCAGCGATATATTACTAGTGCCTCGTTCCACGTCACTTATATAGCTGAAGCTAAGACCGAATCGCTCCGCCAGCCGCTCTTGCGTCATGCCTTTGAGCTTCCGTATCTTGCGGATTTGCTCACCTACTATATGGATAAACTCTGCCATGCCATCACCTCTACATCAGATTAGTAGAGTGAAAGCAAGACTTTTATCCTATCATAGTGACACTTAATATCTTAACTTATAAGTGTAATTCGTTGTATAATAGGCCTATCTGGCTATTGCCAAGATTCTACAATTTTCATCAGAGAGAGGGAGGGCATCACCAATAGAAAAATAGAGAAAATCCTGATTTCATCAAAAGTCACTATTTTCAAAGACAATCAAAGGAGGAGAAAGAGCCCTATGTCAGTGAAGAAAATTACATCTTTACTCGTCACAGCAATATTAGTGTTCAGCTTGTTCGGAACGGCATCGGCGGCACTGCCTGGGTATGGTGAGGAATTGCAGAATGCACCGTCCAATACGCCGACCATCACCTTTACAGACGTGCCGACTACGCATTGGGCAAGCAAATACATAAGTGAAATGGCGTCCTGTAAAGTTCTCGAAGGCTACCCGGACGGTAAGTTCAGGCCGGAAAATCAGGTATCCCGAGCCGAATTCGCAACAATCATTGTCAAAGCATCGGGTCTACAGGCGAAGAAAGTAAACTATTCTTCATTTTCGGATGTCAAAACGACGGACTGGTACTCTCCATTCATTGAGGCTGTTAAAGATTACATGACGGGCTATCGCACCGCCGACGGTAGCTACATCTTTAACCCGACTGCACCTGCATTACGCGAAGATATCACGGTTGCACTTGTGAAGCTCAAAGGATATGAAGTTTCCCGCCTTGCGAACCAGAGTATCATTGAGGCCATGTTCCAAGACTACGCAGGTATCTCGGAAGCCGCAAAGGATTACGTCGCTGTCGCTGTCGAAAATGGGCTGGTATCCGGCTATCAGGACGAAACATTCCGTCCGCAGGCTTCGATTACCCGAGCTGAGGCGGCAACGCTTCTCTGGCGGGCTTATCAGTACGGTAATGATAACAAAGGCGTAGGTGGCGGAAACCAAACGACCCCAGCAACGCCTACGCCACCGGCAACAAATCCGACAACACCAAGCCAGCCGCAACAACCATCTCAAGCGGCAAAATTTAGCGTGGATACCTTGGTTGGCGGGATTGGCCAAGGGGATACGGACGGGCCTGTAAGCATAGCTAAAATCAATGCTGTTAATAGCATGGTTGTTGATAAGAACAACAATATTTACTTCTTGGACAAAGATAAGAAAAAAGTGCGTAAATTCAACAATTCTAACGGCACCGTAGAGACTTTTAAGGCCATAGACAGCACCTTTAACTGGGGAAATTCTTCCGACGGAAAGACTGTTACGAACTATCTGTTTAACTATATGACCCCAATGAAGCTCGCCTACAATGTGGCGAATGACAGTGTTTACTTGGGGATTAAATATGCATCAAGTCCAAATTACGCTTCGCTTCTTTATCAACTTACACCTAACGTTCAAGTATCGGTTTATGGCATACCAAAAAGGGTTGCAACAGGCACCTTCGACTTCATCAGCTTTAGTAATCAAGGAGTAATTTTCAGCGGCTCCAATCGGAACTATAACGACCATTATGACGCTGTTATTTATAGCGGACAATTGGGGGGGCAAGCGGACGAAATTGCATCAACAACTGACAATACGTGGGTTCGCTATATAGGCGGTCGATATAAATACTCACCCTTAGTAGATGCTATCGCCCTCGATAATCAAGTTTATGTATTCGATGGTAACGAAGGTACTCTTTCAAAAATCCAGTTGTTCCCGAGAAAACTAGATACAATTGTTACGCAAGACAGTATTTCCTTTGATGCAGTAGCGGCTTACAATGGCAAGTTTTACGCATCCAGCGGTGCAACGATCTATGAAGTCAGTCTTGATGGCAGATTGACCACCTTCATTGACGGCAAAGACCTGACTTATAAAGATGGCAATCCGATCAAGAAAATCAGTCAATTGAGTTTCGACAGTAAGGGGAACGTCATCGTCTACGACGACGACAACAAAGCAATCCGCCGAATCAATCTGTAAACTTCATAATCAATTCAGGGGAGCCGCCGTGCTCCCTCTATTTACATCGACACTCCAAGCGAAAGAAGGTGTATTCCTTGGCATTCTTGGCATTATTGTTAAAAATCATCGGTGCTGTTTCCCAAGTCTCCAGCATTGTATATATCATTACCGCGATCATCAAGAAGAAAAAAGGGCATGTTCGAATCGGATTTATCATTTTGGTTGTAGCTTGCATTTTGCTTATTATTGCGACTCGCATGGAAGATAGCCTTCGAGCAGGGTACCGCTAAGCAGAAGGTGGAACAAAGAGAGCATGGAAGCAATCGCGGCTCCGCAATTGCCCGTCTGCTTGAATACCATAGTTATCATCACAAGGTTGCCTGTCCAACAGCTTCGACTGAGCGATGAAGGTGGATATGCGTTCGGCGGAGGGGATAAGTCTCTCCGCATTTTTTATTGTAAAAACAACATGGCCGAAAGGCGGGATTTGGGTGGATAAATTCTTCGAAATATTTTTAGGTGAAGCCTTTAAGTATGGGTTGAAGAAGCTGTTTGGAGTCAAGGAGGAACGGAGTTCAGATACCGCTGGCAGTCTCGGATGTTTGATGATAATGTTGATGGCTGTGCTATATCCTATCGGCATTTACTGGCTGAAGCCGCGGCTAACAACAGGCTCGTTTTGGTACGAGCATATCTATACTTGGCCGCTGTATATCATCGGGTTATGGCTTTCATTGTACATTCTTCGGTTTATTTTTTACTGTCTAAGGGTAGCTCCGTTCTATACTTTGCTGTTAGCCGGAATCATCTGGTTTGGGTGGTACGCCCATAAAAGAGGATGGATGTAGACGCTACTACAAGCTCACCGTTAATACTGAATATAACTTCACGATCCGATTCAAAACGAATTCGGCTTTTATTATGCCATTGCTACGTTACAAATCTTCAATATTTACGATATATAGAATATTGATTTACCGACATCAACCCATCATCGGCTGAAACGTGAGCTATGGATTGATTTCATCGGGATTTATGCCCGCGTTAAGAGGTACCGGCCCGGAAATTTATCAATCTGCCGATTCTATTCCCAATTCACGTTACATAACCCGGTTCAGATAGATATATTGAAGAAAACAGGAACAAAGACCTAAATTCTGGTAAAATCAAACATATCGAATGCGAGATGCTCATCATGGTCAGAAGGTACGAATAAAGGTAATTTCCAACTTTCCTTCGTGGATTAAAGAGATTGACCAACTGTGCATCTGCCCACAAGCATTCTCCTCTTATAAAATAAAAGGCACGCAAAGCATATAAAATTGGAGAACACGAATGCTGAAGGCGTAAAGATGCTGCGATCATATATTGAATTCGCAATGAATGGGCCCGATGCAATACTTAATGAACTGACATATTCCGATACGGTTAACGTTGACTCCCCTTTTGAAGAGTCTGTGTATGATTTCTTAGTAAAAAATGGATTTATGGTCGCTACTCAAGTTGGTTGCTCCGGATATAGAATCGATCTTGCCGTCAAACACCCTACGTTAAGCGGCAGATTCGTCCTTGGGATAGAATGTGATGGAGCTACCTACCACTCAGCTAGAACTGCTAGAGAACGCGATAGGCTGCGTCAAACGATCGTAGAGGATATCGGTTGGAAAATATATCGCATATGGTCCACTGACTGGATTAAAGATCCTTTAACAGAAGGTCGGAAATTACTAGATGCTGTCAACAAAGCCATAAGCGAGTACACGGAAAGCAACGTTAATTCTGGAGCGATGCATAAGCTTCAAGATGCACTACTACAGCAAACGATTGATATCGAGGTTATAGAGTCTCCCGCGGCTCTTGATGAGTCCTCTTACGATAACCCCTATTCGTTTGATTATTACGAAGAAGCGAATATCTATGAGGTTAAACGGCCAGCAAATGATGCGACATACTTAAAAAATGTAATAAATTATGTTGTACAAATGAAGTGACCCCAAAAAGTTAGACAAGGTTATGTTATTAGGCAGCTTGTAAGGCATGCGTACGGTATTGAACTGGACTCATGCCTTTTAATTTTGCCTTCATTCGTTTGTGGTTATAGTAATCGATATATTTCGCTAATTCTTGTTTAAAGTGTTCCACACTTTCAAATTCCTTTAGATAGAGGAATTCGGATTTCAATATACCAAAGAAATTCTCAATTACCGCATTGTCGTAACAATTGCCTTTACGGGACATACTTTGCGTGATCTCCCTTTCTTGTAAGGCTTGACGGTATTGCTTCATCTGATAATGCCAGCCTTGATCGGAATGCAGGAGGAGTACATCGTTCTCTGACAGTCGTTCAAATGACTTCTCCAGCATCTTCGAGACGAGGGAATAGGTTGGTCTTGAAGCGATTGTATACGCAATAATTTCTCCGTTAAATAAGTCTAAAACAGGTGACAGGTAAAGTTTTCCGCCAAATAATTTGAACTCTGTGATGTCCGTTACCCACTTCTTATTTGGTTTTTCCGCTGTAAATTGACGGTCTAAGAGATTGGGGGCAATCTTACCTATTGTCCCTTTGTAAGAACGATATTTTTTCATATGGACAACGCACTTCAAGCTCAATTTTTTCATGATTCGCTGTACTTTTTTATGATTCACTATATAACCACGGTTCACCAATTCATCCCGAATACGACGATAACCATAACGCCCTTCATGTTCGTCAAAGATGGATTGGATCTGTTTTTTTAACTCGACATCTTGATCCGATTTCCCAAAGTTTTTCACCCAGTAATAATATGTACTACGTGGAATCCCTGCTAGCTTGAGTACTGATTTCACCGGAAATTCATGCCTTAATTCAAAGACTACTTGCGCTTTGTCTTGTTTGGTGATTTTTCCTTGCTTTGAACTAAGGCATTCAACTTTTTTAAATAAGCATTCTCCATACGTAAACGCTCTAATTCTGCTTGCAAAGCCTCTGCTGAACCTTCTGCTGGTGCAGTTTTGTTTGTTGGTTTCTGACTATCTTTTTTCATCGTTGGACGCCCCTTTTTCTTTGATTCCAGGGCCGCCCAGCCTAGTGTGTCTAAGGTATTTTGCCAATTCCAAAGAATCGATTCGGAAGACAAGTTAAATCTCGCTGCCGTTTCAATAATGGACGTCCCGTGTTCGTTCATATAGTTAATTACGTCTAGTTTATATTGGGCAGTGTATTTTGTATAGGTTTTTATAAAGGCCCCTTCTCCATGATATTGATACTTTTTCACCCAATACTGCAGTTTACTAACATGTACACCGATTTCCTGTGCGATTGTTTGATAACCTGTATGTCCTTCTAAATATCGTTTGACCGCTTTTATTTTTTCTGCTGCTGTAAATTTAGCCAAAAGAAAAGCACCTCCAATTGTTAGATGTGTGTCTAACAATTGGGGTGCAGTTCAATATTGCCTCTCCTTTGTTTTTTTCACTAGAATTCATTGTGGTTGATTGCGAAATTTCTTTACAGTGTCAACTTGGCGATAGATGATTAGGATAATATGTCTCTGTCGCGGAATCAGAAGAAAAAAATCAAGTTGTCTTTCCCGTTGATTTAAGTTCTATAATTCTTCGATAGTATTGCTTAAAAAACCTCCAATCCTTACCATTTGAAAATCGTTTTCTGTGGTCAATACTTTGGTCATAAAAATACCTAAAAACAGCCGGAAACATGGGGATACATAAGAACAGGAAGACACCCGAAAAACCTTATGGGAGTAGGCTTCCGGGCATCTTAAGAAACATACGATAGTACATCCGAAGACAAGGGGATATATTTTTAGTTTACCATATCAAGTGATACGGTGAGTCTTATCATTAGTTTACAACCGTTATTACGAATAACCTTCCGAACTCCTGGGATATGAATCACTGTTCAGTCGAACAAAGTCCCGTCCGTTAAAACAATAAATGCCGAAAACCATGTAGCGTATAGCGGCTTTCGACAATTGTGATTGCTTGTCATTACTGAAGGGTTATCAGTTTTTCAATTTCGTCCTTGGTAAGCCCGGTGGACGAAGCAATAACCGCTACATCGACGCCCGAATCAAGCAAGTTTTTGGCGATTTCTATGGCCTTCTTACGTTCCCCCTCGGCCTTGGCTCCCTCGATCATCGATGCCTCGTCATGAAGATATTTCTGCCGGGCTTCATACAATCGACGAGCCTCTGCATCTTGGCTCAGAAACTCTAAGGTCGTCATCGCTTTCTTCAACATCGGCTCATTCATCATCAGCACCTCCCAAGTCGTAGAAACAATAGCCAGTTGATCAAACCGCCTTCAACCGGAACGCTTGAAGCATCAAGCTTAGGCAATTCCAAGAAATGAATCTCGAGATCATCAGTAAGCGGGATGGAAGATCGTTGCTCGCGTAAATGAAAGACGTTATGGTATTGTTCATTCGGCAGATAAGTAAAATCGAGAATATTGATTGTAACGCACTTCTTCAATTCCCGATAAGGCTGGCCTTCTACAAGCTGATCCGAGTACATCTTGCTCCAGTAGTATAGAGTGCGTTTGTCAATGTCGTAGCGGTTAAATAGCTGGATTTCGATGTTAATGAGCTTGCCGTCAATTGTCCGGGCTTTAATATCAAGGATGGATTGTTTAGCTTGCGGAGCGTCTTTTTCCGTGTATGGGTTCATTAAAATGATGTCCGTTAACGGTGGCTCATTGCTTTCCATAAACGTCCGGTTCAGGAAAGCCAGCAAAATATCCTTGTTCTCTTCGCTACCGAAGATGCGTTTGAATACAAAGTCATTACGCGGATCAAGCAGACGGTCACCCATTTTGAAATCATCTCCAATCGTTATCATTATTATACCACGAACGCGAATGTTCAGTAATGAGTAATAGCTGTCGGCCTTGAATTCGCACTTCAAGTGTGGTCACAGCCTTGGTCACAAAACCCTCGAAAACAGTCGGAAACACGAGGGTACACGAAAACAGGGCGATGCCCGAAAACCCTTATAGGAGTAGGCTTCCGGGCATCTTGAGATACGCGAGGACAGTACATCTCCACGCTAGCAGCGATGAGGTCAGGGGTTCGAACCCAAGGGACGAACCCAAGGGACGAACCCCTGGGGCGTCCGCGAGCGCGGAGCAGTGAACCTGAGGTCCCCGCAAAGCAGTTGGCGTATACACCGAAGCGTGGTCATCACTTTGTGGGGCTAAACCAGGATCACGGCATTGAAAATACGCTGCTGTAATCGTCCGTATGCCCGCTACCCTATAGCTGCATCAATGAGCGGCTCCAGCATGGTCGACATGCTTCAGATGCTTCCGATTAAGCGTAATGAACAGTACGGAAATCATGACAAATCCTGCACCAACAATGAACGGTACATGCGGATTGAAGACCTCAGCCAGTTTACCCGCCAAATACGGGGCCGCAGCTCCTCCAAGGAAGCGCAGAAAGCTGTAAGCAGCCGACGCCGTGGAGCGTTCGACAGGGGCCGCATTCATCACGGCTGTCGTAATCAAAGTATTGTTATTACCTAATAACGCACCGGCAAAAATAACAGAGGCAATGATGACCCATTGCGTCGATGTCCAAATGCCCATCGTCAACAGGACCAGACCAAACAAGAACAGCATCGCGCACATGGATGGAACGGTTCCGAACCTTTGCTGCAGCTTTGGTGCCATGAAAACAGAGGTGATAGCCAGCAACAAGCCCCATCCTAAAAATACGTAGCCAAGACCATGCTCATCCAAGCCCATGACAAAAGGCGCGTAAGCTAATAAGGTGAAGAACCCGAAGTTGTACAGGCAAGCCGCTATGCCGAATACGACAAGGGAACGGTGCTTCAATGCTCGGAAAGGATCGAGCAAAGAAGTTTTGTGTTTGGTAGTATTAGTCATTTTGGATTTCGGCATCATAATAAGAAGACTGAAAAAGGCAACCAACATCAGCGTGGCGACTCCCAAGAACGGTCCTCGCCATGAAATGGCGCCCAGTTCTCCGCCCAGCAGGGGTCCAACCGAAATTCCAAGTCCTATCGCCGCTTCATACAGTATGATAGCTTTTGCAGTACCGGAATTTGAAAGGGACACAATAGCCGTTAAAGCAGTTGCGACAAAAAGCGCATTACCAAGTCCCCAGCCCCCTCGAAGCCCGATAAGATTCCAAATCCCGTTGGATAACCCTCCGAGCGCTGAAAATAAGGCAATAATAACAATGCCGGTAATCAGCGTCCACTTGATCCCGAGCCTTGACGAAATAGCACCGGTAATTAACATCGCAACCGCCATGACGGCATTGTAGCTGGTGAATAGCAAGGTGACTTCGCTCTGCGAGGCGTGCAATTGTTTGGCGATTGCGGGTAAAATCGGATCAACAAGCCCAAGCCCCATGAAAGCGATGATACAAGCGAAAAATACGGCCCACACCGAACGAGGCTGTTTAAGAAGACTTGTCTCTGCAATGGTTGCTTCTTGGGATATGGTCGACATTTATGGTCACTCCTAACCTCATTTATTTTTCCTAAAGGAAATGGTTTTCTCCTAAATGCAGCTATCTAATTCTAGAATTTCGATCCGTTAACAAGTTGTATGATGAAACTTTATAATTGTATTATGCAACTATATAGGATGTCAATACGACCTTTAAGTCGGGTGTCGTCATTTCAAAAATAATTGGTGTTATGTTACTATGGTTTCAATTGAAATGATGTTCGCAGTGAGGGGGTACAGAAATGAAGGAACAGTCGCTGGAAACGATTGAATTTGAATTGGCGGTCTTGGTTCGTCATATCACATCAATAGCATCCAATAAAAAAAACTGGACTCTCGACCGGTCTGCGTATCTTTTACTGCACCAAATTTTCGCCCATGGTTCCGCTGGAGTTAAAGCTCTGGCTGATGAATTCCGTTTGGATATTTCAACGGTCAGCAGGCAGGCTGCAGCTTTGGAGCAGAAAGGATATGTGTGCAGAATTCCCGATCCGCTGGATGGCAGGGCTTTCTCCTTTCAGATTACGGATTTGGGAAAAAAGGAATTAGTCGAAAACAAACAGGAACGGTTGGCTAGGGTAACGGATAAGCTGCAGGACTGGTCGGATGAAGAATGTCAAAGGTTTGGACAATTGTTAAGAAAGTTTAATCGTACGTTCAAGTAGGCCATAATCCGGCCATCCGGATTAAACAATGGTGGTGGGATCATTTGGAGTAGTGTAAGTGACTATAGCGGGAGAGCGCATCGCTAGCAGCGATGAGGTCAGGGGTTCGATCCCCCTGGGCTCCATCTTAAACGGAAAGCGCCGGGGAGTTAGGGCGTTTTTTTGTTTTTTGCATACGACAGATTTATATAAATTAGCAATCGATAAGAAATCGTTTCATTTGTTTCATGCTAGTATTATTTGGAACAGGTTTTTGTTTATATGTCGATGTCACTAGATGGCAGATGTGCTGGACACGCAAAAATTAATGTTAAGGAGGGGATCATAGAGAAAAGTAGTCGCGGGTGGTAAGCGGCGATATTGCGGAGGAGATTTCCCTCCTGAAGCAAGCCTGGCAATGCCTCAAGCGATGAATCTGAAGCTTCGTGCATGAAATTTAACTTAGAGGTGATAGATTATGGGAGTTCAAGCAGATCAAGTTTTTGTTAATTTACCGGTCAAAGATCTGAATACATCCATCGACTTTTTTACTAAAATAGGTTTTGAATTTAACGCCCAATATACCGATGAAAATGCAACGTGTATGGTTATCAATGAAAATACATTTGTCATGTTGCTGGTTGAAGATTTTTTTAAGACGTTTACCAAAAAAGAAATTCCGGATGCAGCAAAACATACAGAAGTGATTGTGGCATTGTCTGTTGAAAGCAGGGGGAAAGTTGATGAGATTGTAAATAAGGCTCTGGCAGCGGGCGGTAAGCCTAATGATCCGATTGACCATGGCTTTATGTATGTATGGAGCTTTCAGGATATAGACGGTCATCTATGGGAATTGTTTTATATGGAAGCAAGCGCAGCAGATAAAGCTTAAGATTGAAAAATCACAGCTTGTCATGGATGATTATCCATAAGTAGGAGATGCCCGGAAAAAGGGCATCTTTTATTTTTTTGATGGTGTAGTTGTTTCAAATACTTCAAATATATGGTATCATTGTTGCGAACGTTTGTTCTCTGGAATTTGGAGAATCGAACGGAATAATTGTTCGAACCAGTGTGCGCAAGCACAAAGTATATGGACGGAAAGAAGGTTGAGCACGAAGGTGACGGACCGGTATTCAGAAATAGATGAAGTGATCGCCTATATTCATCAACATATCTATGATCCGCTTCCGCTTTCCCGATTGGCCCAATACGCAGGTTATAGTCCATATCATTTCACGCGCATTTTTAAAGAAAGAATCGGCCTTTCCCCCCTATATTATGTTTCATCCCTCCGATTGCAAAAGGCAAAAGATTTGTTGTTGCGCACGAATCTGACTGTTCGCGATATCGCATTGGAGATCGGGCAGCAGAGTCTGGGAACCTTCACCACCCGATTTACTGAACGGGTGGGGGTGACGCCATCCGAATTTCGGAACTCGACGCTGCAAGCGGGCAACCACTTGTGTTCATTGCAGATGCTTAGCGATTGGCGTATGTCGAGCCCTGCTGTAACTGCACACAACCAAATTAGAGGGACGGTTCAAGCGGAAATTCCTTTTGAGGGAGTTATTCTTATTGGTTTGTTTGCCAAACCGATTCCTGAAGGGCTGCCTTTATACGGAACGCTGCTTTCTTCTTTAGGAGATTTTTGCTTTATGAACGTCACACCGGGCACTTATTATTTGATGGCTACATCAGTCTCTTGGGGAATGTGCGCCATGGATATTCTGCTTCCGCACACCACCTTACGCACCAGATCGAAAGAGCCGCTCCTGGTCAATCCTTTTTCATCCGTCCCGCATCAGCAAGTGACACTCCACGTTCCCCGGCTGGACGACCCTCCCATCCTGATATCTCTACCGATTTTGATGAATCGTTTCCTGAGCAGGGTTTTGCAAAATAGCCATCGCTAAGAGCCGCCTGTTGCTTCTGTCCCAAGTTCCTCACTTGCCGAATGAGGCCGAACAGGTTGAAGTTTCAGCAGTGATTACATAGAGGGCAGGATGTAGCCGAAGAGGTGGTATTTGAGTTCAGTGAACGTTGCAATAGCAGCGGTGTCTAGATATTGAAGGTGATAGACAAATAGTCATTTCGAGGATTAGCAGGAATTTCTTGATAATGAATCGAAATCTGTTACATCTAATCACATCGTTATTGCGGGGGCGGCTACATGAGACATTCAAGTTCTTTTGATAGACCAGGCGCTATAAATGAGAGATGGAAGCAAATTTGCTACGCTAGTCCTACTGGTATCGGCGTATGCCATCTCGAAGGCCGCTTTGTTAGCGTTAACCCTGCCTTTTGTCGGATGACCGGCCATCACGAAGAAGAACTGTTGACTATGGGCTGGCATCAGCTTGCGTGGTCGCCGGATGTTTCCGTCCTCCAGATGGATGTAGGGCGGTTATTAGAAGGAAGCATCACTACTTGCGCTTCGGAACAACGCTTAACCGATCCGCAAGGACATGAACACTGGTATGGGCTGCAGATGGAGTTCATGTACGATGCATCCAACCAACCCGAGTTTCTCCTTATTCATATGCAGGACATTTCGTTGTACAAAAGCATGGAGCAGCGCTATCATTCGCTGCTTTACTATAATCCGGCGGCGATGATCAGGATCAACACATCCTGTGAGATCGAGGATGCCAATCCGGCTGCCGAACAAGTAAGCGGGTACACCTTAGGAGAAGCGTTAGGACGCAGCTTGGACGATTTCGTGCTTGCCAAGAATGAAACTATCGTCACGATCCAGCACAAAGGCGGCCACGCGGTGAACCTGGAGGTCAAAGTCGTACCCATTATGACGGATGAGCGGACCACCGGCTATCATGTTATAGGCAGAGAACTGACGAGTTTGGAACAGGTAGAGGAATCGTTACGCTCGAAGGAACAGGAGCTTCAGGAGATTATTACGAAGCAGCAGGGAATGACGTTTAAATGCAAGGAAATCGACGGCCGGTTTATCCACACGATGTGCGCGGGGGAATTGGTGTATCGTGCGGGGCATACGCCGGAGCAAATTATCGGTCATGAGCTGCGAGATTTCTTACCTGCCGAAACGGCTCTTCGTAAAGAACAGTATTACCGGCGAGCCTGGCAAGGGGAAGAACATGTGCTGTATGAAGGCTATGCAGGAAACGGAGTCACTTATCTGGCTTCCCTGAAGCCGATCAAACGGAACGGCCAAGTAGTCGAGGTGATCGCTTCATGCGTCGATATATCGGAGAAGAAGAAGGCGGAAGAAGAGCTTCGCAGGACGAAGGAACTGCTGGAGTCATTTGTTCAGCACACGTCGGATGCTATTGATCTGGTTGATTTGGACGGGAAGGTCCTCTGGGTGAACCCGGCGTTCGAAACCGTATATGGTTGGACGCTGGAAGAGCTTCGGGATCGGAAATTACCCGTCTTTCCGGAGAATACGGCCAGCGAAGAGGAGAATTCTCTGAAGAAGATTACTTTATTCGGGCAATCTGCGACAGGGCTCGGGACCGTACGGAAACGGAAGGACGGACGCTTGATCGATATCGATCTTACTGTTTCTCCATTAAGGGATAACGACGGGGAAATTATTGCTTATTCCGCTATTTCCCGGGATATTACGGAGCGGAAGAAGACGGAAGAGCTGTTAAGAAAGTCCGATAAACTCGGCGTCGTCGGCCAGCTTGCTGCGGGACTCGCCCACGAAATACGCAACCCGCTCACCGCTTTACGAGGGTTTCTGCAGGTGATGAGAAGCGGGCAAGGAGGTAAAAGCGAATATTACGGCATCATGATGGAAGAGCTCGATCGGATCAATTTTATCGTGAGCGAGCTGCTGCTCATTGCGAAGCCGGAGAAGCATAATCCGAAGCAGGCACAAGTGAACGTCATTCTTCAAGGTGTCGCCACACTGCTTGAGTCACAGGCGTTAATGAACAACGTAACCATAGTCACCCGGATTGCGGAGGGGCTTCCGCCGATTGTATGCTCTCCTGTCCAAATCAAGCAGGTCTTCATTAACCTAGTTAAAAATGCGATCGAGTCCATGCCCGACGGCGGTGAAATTACGATTCGTGCCGATCTCGTAGAGGGGAATCGGATCGTAACGACCGTCGAGGATCAGGGGTGCGGCATTCCCGCGGAGCGGATTCCTTCCTTAGGTGAACCGTTCTACTCGACGAAAGTCAAGGGAACAGGTCTGGGACTCATGATGTGCTATAAAATTATCGAATCCCACGGTGGACAAATCTGTTTCTACAGTAAGTTAAATCAAGGTACTCAAGTGGAGGTTGTTTTGCCGCTGATTCAATAAGGGACGTTCAAACCGTTCTCACATTCGAATGATTGCTGATTGAATTTTACTACACGGGATGCTTTCAGATAAAAACTAGGCGACCGCTCACCGGTTGAATTCCGGAAAGCGGTCGCCGCTTAATCAAGTACAGTCTCTGTTACATGGTCTGCTTGAAGGGGCTATGACCACCACTCGGCAGCATGCTTTTTGGTAGAAGTGTATTCGTTATTTCTTTGTTATTTGGTTATGCTATGCCAACGTTCCAAGTGTTTCGCATGGGTGTGAAGATACGAATGCGGACCGAAAAATTGATCATAGAAATCCAAATCCAGATGATGGGTCTGCAAGTACATCAAGGAATAGACTGACGGAACGGTCGCCGGGAATTTGCCGAACGTGTCGTAAATATATTGCGCTTGGTGGGCGACCGCGCTGCGAAACTGCTCGTCATGGACTTGGGCGCTGCCGCGCACCTTTTGGCTGTCCTTCCAAGGTCCGGGCGTATCCGGATGGAACGGGCCGTTGACACCGAATTTCCTGTCGCAGAAAGCGTCGACGGCAGCACGCATATCCTTAAAGTGCGGCGGAGTGTAAGAAACGAACACGCCTTCCAGCCCGGTAGGATTCGGAAGAGCCCAGCGCTCATCCGCATCATAACGGAAGCCTAAACCAGGAACCGCAGGGTCTGCGCTGGCTCCGAGAACGGTCAGGCGGTCTATGCCGTCGAACATCCAGCCGCCGAGTCCCAGAGCCTGCTGCATAAGCACGCCGGCATAAGTGGAAGTGGCGAGCTCGGCGGATAGTTCCGCAAGCGAATATTGATCGAGAAACGTTAACGGCAGAGGATTCTCGGTACCGATGATGTCCTGGAATTGTTCGATACCTGGAATGTTCCGTCCATTGATATCGTCATAGATGCTGAGCCCGTTCTGCACATAGAAACATAGATTGGCTATCGTATGTTGTGCCAGATCCCCTACAGGGAAAGCCAGAAAAGTTCCCGGTTTGTTGGCAACCCATGAGTTATGGCCTTCCATGTAGGGCTCGTAGTTCGGGATGTGCAGTCTTTGTTCCGAAATGCGATGAATATGTTTTTTGTAAGTTAGAATCAATTGCTCGACGTCGTGCTTGCCGTCTTCCCCTTTCTTGACTTCGGGAACGGCATCTCTGGTTTTGAAAATGTAGGTGCCGGTATCATCGGTGAAGAAAATTTCCGACGTATGGAAGCCTGCGGCCGAAGGGAAGGTTCTGCCTGTAGCCGAGCCGGAATAGTTGGACAGGTGCGGCTTGTACCGGTCATGCCTAGTGATGGAATGATGCCAACCGGTGACACCGCCGACCGCGAGCAGAATCAAAATTTTCTCAAGGTCGTCCAGTGGCTCAGGTTCATACTTCGATTTGTAGGCGAGCGGTCCGTCCGGGATTTCCGCTCCGCGGAAGAAACGGCGGGATCGCCGGCCGAACAGCGCTTCGACGAGCGGAAATTGAAGCAGTTCCTGCAAGCGCTCGGAGTCAATCGAGAGGCGGGCGTCTTGAAGCGGTTTCGTCATAGGAGATCCTCCAATGTGGTTGGAATAAAAAAAGACATTCTCTTCGCTAAGAAGAAAATGTCTCCAGTTGGACTGGTCGAACGGAGTATTAGGTTATGTTTGCAGAGCTGATTTGTATTTCAGATGATTGCTATGGTAATGACAAATATGGGGATTGTCAACTACATTTTTTGGAAAAAGATGTATTGACTTCTCAAAAATAGGTGTGATAGTATTATTCCAACCGAACGAGTCGGAATTTCAGCATTGACCAGATTACTGGAAATGTCAGCTACTAATCGAATGATTAGAGCGGCATTTTTTTTATTTCCACAAAGAAATGATTCCGAAGATACTGAGCAACCGGAGGGGGAGACATGGGGTCCGCTGGATCGATTACAGATGTTCCCGGCACGAAAGTGGGACACGCGGAAAACACCAAAGCATTTACAGGCTGCACCGTTATCATTTGGGAGGAAGGTGCGGTGTGCAGCGTTGACGTTCGGGGTTCCGCCCCCGGTACCAGGGAAACCGATTTGCTCGACCCGACCGGGTTGGTGGATCGAGTCCATGCGGTTTGTTTAAGCGGCGGCACCAGCTTCGGATTGGATGCAGCCGGCGGGGTTGTCGCATGGCTGGAGGAAAAAGGGATCGGGGTCGATGTCGGAGTTGGCGTCGTTCCTATCGTTCCGTCAGCCGTATTGTTCGATCTGTCCATCGGAGATCCGAAAGTAAGGCCTGACCGAGATATGGGATACCGGGCGGCAGCGCTGGCCTCCCCTACGGAAGACAGGGAAGGTAACGTTGGTGCAGGCTGCGGCGCTTCCGTCGGGAAATTGGGCGGATTCGAGGGCGCGATGAAAGCGGGAATCGGCACGGCATCCGTCCGTTATCCGAATGGGCTCGTGATCGGCGCCATTGTGGCCTTGAATGCGATGGGAGAAGTTCGCGATCCCCGAACGGGCGAATTGCTGGCCGGTTCGCTAGACCGCGAAGGCCATCCGGTGGACAGCCGCAGCTGGTTGTACGATAAGCCGTTTGCGTTTACTAACATTCCGCAAGGGACGAATACGACGCTTGCCGTTGTGGCGAGCAACGCAAAACTGACCAAAGCCCAGGCGAAGAAAGTGGCCGAAATGGCGCATGACGGATTAGCCCGCACCATTTACCCCGTACATACGATGTTCGACGGAGATACCGTATTTGCCGCCGCTACGGGAGAGGTCGAGGCCTCGGTGGATTTGGTCGGAGCGGTGTCGGCCGAAGTGCTGGCAACGGCAATCGTAAGAGCCGTCATGACAGCGGATGGAGCGGGCGGACTCCCGGCCTACCGCGACTTGCGGAAGCGCCGGTTGGAAGGTGACGCCTGATGACCGATAGCACGATAACGTCCATCGGATCGGTAACGGTGGAGAAGAACGTACCGGTTCCGATGCGTGACGGCGTGACGCTGTATGCCGATATTTATCGTCCTGCTGCAGGAGACAAGAGCGAGAAGTACCCGGTACTGCTGATGAGAACGCCTTACAACAAAGAAGACGCGCAAACGATGAATTATGCCCATCCTGCTTGGTATGCCCGCCACGGTTATGTTGTCGTCGTCCAGGATGTGCGGGGACGATGGACATCG
Organism: Paenibacillus sp. EPM92; assembly: GCF_016586185.1. Taxonomy (NCBI): domain Bacteria; kingdom Bacillati; phylum Bacillota; class Bacilli; order Caryophanales; family Paenibacillaceae; genus Paenibacillus; species Paenibacillus sp. EPM92. The sequence goes on along the minus strand of NZ_BCPS01000096.1, from coordinate 90,394 downwards.
GAAGGGGATTTTCATCCTTACGTGAAGGAAGCCGAAGACGGTTACGACACAGTTGAATGGGCTGCATCTCTCCCGGGTGTCATCCCGAATGTCGGGATGTACGGTTTCTCCTATGTGGGAGCCGCGCAATGGCTTGCTGCGGTAAGCCGCCCGCCGCATTTGGTCTGTATCGCGCCCGGCATGATCGGTTCCGATTCGTATCAAGGGAAAGCTTACCGGAACGGCGCCTTTGCGCTGGCTTGTACGCTATCCTGGATATTGTTCGTGGCCCAAGATACGGCATTAAGGAATAACCGGCCGGAGCGGGCGGAAGAGCTGTCTTCTCTATATGCCGGTATCCACGGTTATTACAAAGCGCTTCCGCTGAACAGCCCTCTGGAGGCGGTCAAGGAAACCGCACCTTATTATCTGGAGTGGCTGGAGCACCCGGCCCGCGACGACTACTGGCGCCAGATTTCCTTGAGGGAGAATTATAAAGCCATTGAGGTGCCCGCCCTGCACATCGGCGGGTGGTATGACATTTTTATTGACGGGACTATCGAGAACTACTTGGGCGTAAGCCAGCACGGCGCAACCGAAAGGGCGCGGAAAAATCAATACTTGTTTATCGAGCCTTGGTACCACATGCCGTGGTCGAGATACGTCGGCGAAGTGGATTTCGGACCGGAGGCCGCGAATGAAATCGATTCCGTTCAGCTTCAGTGGTTTGACCGATGGTTGAAAAGTGTGGAGCCGGCTGCTCCCCAGCCGTCCCCCGTTCGTCTGTTCGTCATGGGGGCAGACAAATGGTTGGAAGCGGAAAGCTGGCCTGTGCAGGGGAGCCAAGCAGCAGCCTATTACTTGCACAGCTTGTACAAAGCTAATTCCGTGAACGGCGACGGAAAGCTGAGCCTGACCGAACCGCTGGATGAACCGCCAGATGTATATGTCTATCATCCTTCGATTCCCGTTCCCGCATTGGGCGGCAGGTCGGGCGCGGTTCCCGATCTCACTCCGATGGGACCGAAAAACCAGCTTCCGGTTGAAATCAGAAACGATGTGCTGGTCTATACGTCCGACGTTCTGAAGGAGGATTTGACGGTAATCGGGGAAGTGTCCGTCGAGCTGTATGCATCCACGACAGCGGAGGATACCGATTTCGTAGCCAAACTAGTGGATGTCTATCCGGACGGAAGAGCGATCAACATTGCCGAAGGGATCGTGCGGGCCAGCTATAGAGGAGGTCTTGAGAAACCGGAGCCGGTTCCGCCGGGCGAGGTGATCCAATACGTCGTTTCACTCGGGCCGACCGCCAATGTGTTCAAGAAAGGCCACTCCGTCAGGCTGGATATCACGAGCTCACTGTTCCCGACCTTCGACCGTAATCCCAACCGGATGATGAATCCCGGTCAGGTGACCGCTGCGGATTTTGTAACGGCTACGCAAACAATTTATCACGACCGCCGCTTTGCGTCGAAGCTGACGCTGCCGGTCGTCAACAGCAAGCAGTAATTTGTTCAATTATACGTCAGCGGAGGCACACATGCAGACATCGTATATATGGTTCGATCTTGGCTATACGTTAGTGTATCAAGAGAGAGAGAAGGAGTATCAGCAATTCTGGCTGGAGCAGGGCATCGAACTCAGCTTGGAAGACATTGAAGAAGCTTATCATTTGACCGACAAGCTTTTTATGCGGGAATACCCGGGGGCGTTAGGCAAACAAATCCATACGTATATGCCCTGGTATGTGGGCGTGCTCAATTATACGCTGGGCGTCCGGTTCGACCTGCACGATCAATGCCGTCGGCTGCGGGATATCCAGATAGCTCAGTCTCCCAGGTGGAAGCCGTTTCCGTTCTCCCACCCTGTGCTGGCCCTTCTAAAGAAAGCTTCGGTCGGCATCGGCTTGATTTCGAATTGGGATGCCAGCGCTAGAACCGTCTTGGAGGAAACAGGACTGCTGCCTTATTTGGACCACATTATCGTATCGTCCGAAGTTCAAGTGGAGAAGCCGGATGTCAGAATTTTTCTCAAGGCGGCGGAACTCGCCGGAGTCGACCCCAAGCAATGTTTATATGTGGGAGATAATTATTACGACGACGTAGTGGGCAGCGCGAAAGCAGGGATGAAGCCGATCTTGATTAATCGGTTCGGCACTCTCGGCATCGAGGAGATCACATTCGAACGCACGTTATTGTCTGTCGAAGAGCTGCCGGAGCTGCTGTTCAGGCAGGACAACAAAATCATTTCGTAACCCAACTACTAATCTACAAAAAAAAGGAATGGGAAGCCTATGAAAGCAAAGCGGAATGCTCGATCTTTATTTACAGTACCCTTCATCTTGTTGATCTTGGCCTTAGCGGCCTGCAGCAGCGCCGGAGGGACTAACGGTGAAGGCTCGTCCAATGCGGTGAAGCCGGAGTCGTCCGATTCGCAGGATGCGTCCAAGGCAGGTGCACAAAATACAAGCGGAGGGAAGAAAGAGGGAGGCAACGTTGTAGTCCTTATCCCTCAAGATCTCGACTACCTGGACCCTCATCTTGCGGTTGCTGCGGGCACGTCCGAAGTACTGTTCAATGTTTTTGAAGGACTGCTGAAGCCTAACGAGAAAGGGGAGCTTCTCCCGGCCGTCGCCGAGTCTTATCAAGTATCGCCGGACGGTCTGACTTATACGTTCAAGCTTCGCAGCGGCGTCAAATTCCATAACGGCAATCCCGTTACTTCGCAGGATGTTAAATTTTCCTACGATCGTTTGGCCGGCACCGCTACCGGCAAGCCGCTAAATCCGGCATTCCAGGATGTGCAAGCGATCGAGGCGTCTGATGCAGGCACCGTCGTCATTACATTGAAAAAGAACAATTCTTCATTCTTGACGGCACTTACGGCAACCGTCATTCCTAAAGATTATCAAGACAGCAACAAGCTTCCAATCGGCACCGGGCCCTTTAAATTCAAAGAATACGTCCCGGGACAGCGTCTTGTCGTGGAGAAGTTTGCCGATTACTACGTGAAAGGCGTTCCCTCATTGGACAAAGTCGAGTTCCGGATCATCACGGATGCCAACGCTTCTCTGGCGGCTCTTAAATCAGGCGAAGCCGACATTTATCCGCGGATCGGAAACGACCCGATTTCAACCCTGGGGGATAGCTACACCAAGCTTAGCGCACCGCAAAACCTGGTCCAGCTGATGACCTTCAACATTTCGCGGAAACCGTTCAACGATATTAAAGTCCGTCAGGCAATCAATTACGCCATCGACAAGGATGAGATCATCAAAGGGGTGGCGCTCGGCAACGGAACGAAGCTCGGCTCCAATCTCAGCCCCGTCTTGTCCAAGTACTATCAGGCCGGTCTGGAAGACACCTATAAGACGAATCTCGACAAAGCCAAGAGTCTGCTTGCTGAAGCCGGCTACAAAGACGGCTTTGAAACGACGCTCTCGGTTCCGTCCAACTATCCATTTCATGTCGATACGGCCCAAGTGATCGTGCAGCAGCTGGCGAAAGTCGGCATTAAAGTGAAGATTGAACCGGTGGAATGGGCGGTATGGCTGGACCGGATTTACAAAAACCGCAATTACGATTTGACCATCATCGGACTGGACGGGAAGCTGGATCCTTACCAAATCTTGAACAAATATTTGTCCGATTCCGCGAATAACTTCTTTAACTACAAGAGCGACGAGTTCGATAAAACGCTGAAAGCGGCGGTGACGGAAGTCGACGACGCCAAACGAGTGGCGCTGTATAAACAAGTCCAAACGATTTTGTCGAATGACGCTGCCGCTGTTTATATCATGGATCCGAACCTCAATGTGGCATTGAACAAAAAGCTGGACGGATACAAGCAATATCCGCTTTACGTCCAGGATTTGTCGACGGTTTACTTGAAGGAGTAAGGACCTACGAATCAAGGAGGAGAACTTGCCTTGCCCTATCTAGTACGCAGAATCCTGACCCTCCTTTTGACCGTGTTATTCGTCGTACTTCTTACTTTTTCCGTATTTCGGATCATTCCAGGCAATCCGGCGCTGACGATTTTGGGTCCTGAAGCTTCCGACGAGCAAATTGCTTTGCTGGAAGCCAAGCTGGGGACGGACCGACCGCTGCCCGAACAGTTTGCAAGCTGGATGAGAGGTGTGGCCGGGCTCGATTTCGGCGATTCGCTTCGCTTCTCGGAGCCGGTGCTGCATCTGATCGGCAGCCGCTTTCCAGTCACCTTGTCGTTAGCGCTGCTTGCGCTGCTCCTTACGACGGTGACGGCTATCCCACTCGGGATCGCAGCCGCAAGGTCAAAGGGTAAAGCCGTGGATATCATCATTTCAATCGGTTCGCAGATCGGGCTCGCTATCCCGTCCTTCTGGATGGGCATCATCCTCATTCTCCTGTTCGCGCTCACGCTCAAATGGTTTTCGGTCAGCGCCTATGTGCCCTGGTCGGAAAACCCGCTGCTGGCATTTAAATCATTGCTGCTACCTTCCGTTGCCCTGGCGCTTCCGCAAATTGCGATCGTCGTACGCTACTTGCGTACGACGATGCTGGAGCAGCTTCATCTGGATTACGTTCGCACGGCCAGAAGCAAGGGATTGAAGGAATCCACGGTGTATTACAAGCACGTGCTGAAGAACGCACTGTTGCCCGTCGTGACGATTGTCGGCATCAATTTCGGAGAATTACTGGCGGGAAGCCTTGTGGTCGAACAAGTTTTCACATTGCCGGGGCTTGGCGGCCTGCTTATCACCGGTATTGGCAACCGCGATTATCCGCTAGTGCAGGGCATGGTCCTTATGATCGCATTTATCGTCATCACGACCAATTTTATCGTTGACTTGTCCTATCGCTGGCTGGATCCGAAAATCCGCTTAAAGTAGAGGTTTGCATATGAGGATGACAAAATTAAGCTTCAGTCTCGTTGTGGGAGCCGTCTGTATAGCGGTTCTCTTTCTCCTTATGCTGGTCAGTCTGATTTACGTGCCGTACGGGGTCAATGACATGAGCATCGCAGACCGGCTGCAAGCGCCCAGCGCCGCTCACCTGCTCGGAACCGACAATTTCGGCCGGGATATTCTAAGCCGCGTTATGGAAGGAACGCAAACGGCTTTTAAGGTGGGTACGGTATCCGTCGCGATCGGGCTTACGGGCGGCCTGCTCATCGGCACGATCGCCGGTTATGTGGGCAAATGGGCCGACGAACTGTTGATGCGGTTCATCGACGCGCTTCTGGCCTTTCCGGGTGTGCTGCTTGCGCTGCTGCTCGTGTCCCTCTTTAAGCCGAGCCTGTTCCAGACGATGATCGCGATCGGGATTTTGTCCGTTCCGGCTTTTTCAAGGGTCGTGCGCAGCGGATTTCTGCACATGAAGGAAGCCGAGTTCGTGAAGGCGGCAAGAGGTATCGGAGCAGGCCATGCCAACATTATTTTCAAACAAATATTACCTAACATCCTGTCTCCGGTTGTTACGACGGCGGCATTAAGCTTCTCCACCGCGATATTGGTAGAAGCCGCGCTCAGCTACCTGGGGCTTGGAGTCCAACCGCCGGACCCAAGCTGGGGCCGGATGTTGAACGAATCGCAAAGCTATATCGGCAAAGCGCCCTGGTATGCGCTCGCCCCAGGTCTATTCATTACCGTCACCGTACTCGGCTTTAACCTGCTCGGCGACGGCATCCGAGACCTGCGTGACAAACGACAATAGAAGGTGATGAGATGGTTTCTGCAAACTCCATGCATCGGGCAGAGTTTCTTCTCGACATACGCGATCTAGAGCTGCAATTAACAACGTCCTCCCGCGAAACGCTGTCCGTCCTTGGCGGAGTTTCGCTTTCGGTGGCTAAAGGGGAGACTGTAGGTATCGTCGGGGAATCCGGCAGCGGAAAAAGCGTTCTTTCGCTCTCCATTCTCGGACTGCAGCCGAAAGCGATGCAGATCAGCGGCGGCGAAATATGGTTTCAGTCGAAGCATCCGCTGCACCGTCTCGGCCAAAAGGAGCTTCGCCGCATACGGGGGAAAGAAATTTCCATGGTGTTTCAAGACCCGATGAGCTCGCTCAATACGGCCTTTACTATTGGCAGTCAAATTACGGAGTCATTGCGGCTTCATTTCGGATGCTCGCGTAAAGAAGCGAGGGAGCGCGCTCACGAGCTGCTCCGGGTTGTCGGACTGCCTCGTCCGGAATCGCTTCTGGATGAATACCCGCACCAGCTGTCCGGCGGCATGCGTCAGCGGGTCATGATCGCCATAGCGATTTCCGGCGAACCGCATCTGCTCATTGCCGATGAACCTACGACGGCGCTGGACGTCACGATTCAAGCGCAAATTTTGGACTTGATGCGGCAAATTCGCGAAGAGAAGGGCATGTCGATTTTGCTCATTTCTCACGATTTGGGTGTTATCGCGGATATGTGCGACCGGATTGCAGTCATGTATGCGGGACAAATCGTAGAGGAAGGCACAGCGGAAGCGGTGTTGGAAAATCCAAAGCATCCCTATACGATCGGATTGAAGCAATCCGTACCGACGCCGCAAAAGAAATATGAAAGGCTGTTTTCCATTCAAGGTACGGTTCCCGGTCTGCGGGAAAGAGGCCCGGGCTGCACATTTAACTCGCGGTGCGCACATGCGACGGATCGGTGTTTTGCGGAAACGCCGGCTTTGTACAGCATGAACGGTCAGCAATCCGTACGGTGCTTTTTGGTGCAGGAGGAAGGAGTTGCGGTTTATGGCACCGGCTGAAGACATTGTACAGTTACAAAACATCAAGAAACATTATGCCGGCGGTTTCTGGGGAGGACAGCGGCAAACGCTGCGGGCCGTTGACGGCGTGTCCTTATCCATTCGGGCAGGTGAAACGTTAGGTCTGGTAGGTGAAAGCGGCTGCGGCAAGTCCACGGTCGGGCAATTGGCATCGCTGCTGCTTCCGGCTACAGACGGCACGCTGGTGTATAACGGAAAAGACATCACCGGCCTGAGCGGCCCGAGGGCCCGGTCCATGCGCAGACACATGCAATATGTGTTTCAAGATCCTTATACCTCTTTGAATCCGAGACTCCGGATTGGAGAACTGCTCGAGGAGCCATTGAAAATAAACCGGCTTGGAGATAGCCGGGAACGGAAACGGCAGGTCGATGACATGCTGTTGCGAATCGGACTGGACCCCTCCTACGCCCGTCACTATACACATCAATTGAGCGGCGGACAGAGACAGCGGATCGGCATAGCCAGGTCGCTGATGCTGAAGCCGGAGTTTCTCGTATTGGATGAGCCGGTTTCCGCATTGGACGTATCCGTACAGTCGCAAATCCTGAACCTGCTGAAAGATTTGCAGCGGGAGCTGAACTTGACGTATTTGTTCATATCGCATGATCTGAATGTCGTACATTATATGAGCGACAGGGTAGCCGTCATGTATCTGGGCAAAATTGTGGAAATCGCGGAGGTCGAAGACTTGTACGCCAATCCGCTTCATCCTTATACCAAAGCGTTAGTATCGGCCATACCGTCCGAAAATCGCAGAGAAAAAAGGGAACGGATCATCCTGAAAGGGGATATACCAAGCCCGCTCGATATCCCGAAAGGATGCGCGTTTCAAACCCGCTGCGTCCATGCGCATGAACGATGCAGTACGGAAGCTCCGGTGCTCACCGGTATTCGCGAAGGCCACTTCGTCAGCTGCCACCTATACACCTGACATAGAGGAGAACAAAAATGAGGATAGGCATATTGTCCGACCTTCATGTGGACAAAAACAATGACGACGAATTCGGAACTGTTCAAGAAGCGTTGTGTAGTGCCGCATCGGCAACGAATACGGACCTGCTCATTGTGGCTGGAGATATTTCAAACAATTACGTGCAAACATTAAACGTGTTAGAGGAAATCGAGGAACGGGCGGGCATTCCATGTTTGTTTGTGCCGGGAAATCATGACATTTGGAATCTGGAACACCCGGAGTTAAGCTCCGCCTATATTTATGAAGAGCTTCAACGCCATGAGCGGAATTTGTCCAAAGGAGCGTATGCGATCAACGATGAATGGATCGTGCTCGGGGACACCGGCTGGTATGACTTTTCTTACGGCAGCGAGCGTTTCGAGCCGGAGCAGTTTCGTGCGATGACGTACGGGAATCGAACATGGAAGGACAAATTATACGTGAATTGGGGCAGTACACCCGAGCAGATAACCGACCATTTCTATGACAAGCTCCAAAAGCAGCTTGAAGCCTGCGGCGGCAAAAAGGTCATTCTCGTGACGCACGTGGTGAATCACGATCAATTTACAGTACCGATGCCGCACAAGGACTGGGACTATTTCAACGCATTTTTGGGAAGCGAGCGCTATCAAGAATTGATCCGGAGTTATAGCCGCTCTGTCAAATATGCCGTTTGCGGACATGTTCATTACCGAAAAAAGATATCCATCGGCTCCACGCAGTTCATTTGCAATTGTCTGGGCGATAAGAAGGAATGGCTGCATTCCAAGCGGGCGTATGAGGAAGTATCAAAGTCTTACGTTACTATCGACATTTAAACCTGTAGCATCGGCCAGCTTTATAAATGAGGCTGAAGTCGACCAGGCCAGGAAAAAAAGGCGAACGTTCCCCGTCCGAGCGGGTGGAGCGATCGCCTTTTTCCGTTGCTTTTAGAAGGGAATTATCCTATAAGAAAGCAAAAAGCGCCTTGACAGCAAAATAGAAAGATGTTAAGTTTTATACACTATAATTCCAATAGGAATTGAAGGTTCGACCAGACAGCTGGAGACCAACACGTTTTGATGTTGTGTTTCCTGCTGTCTTTTTTTGTGAAAAAATGTGAGCTGCATGTCATCAAGAATACGGTATGGAAAGAGGAGAAAGCTATGCATTCAGAAGCCAGACAGATGCATCTAGGAGCCTTCTTATATTATGTCGGGCATCACCTCGCTGCCTGGAGACACCCGGGTGCGAAATCTAATGGAATCATGGACCTGAAATTTTATAAGGAATTGGCCCAAACGGCGGAACGGGGAAAGTTCGATATGATTTTTCTCGCCGATAATGTCGTAGTCCCCAACGATACGGCCGTATCTTATACCGCTTCCGTGAAGCCGGAGCCGATTACTTTATTATCCGCACTCTCGGCGGTGACGGAGTATATCGGTTTAGCGGCAACGGTAACAACAACCTATACAGAACCTTATCATATAGCCCGGATGTTCGCGTCTTTAGATCATCTGAGTGGCGGACGCGCAGCTTGGAATGTGGTCACATCGGCTTATTCTACAGAGGCCTACAATTTTAGCAAGGAGAAACACCCGGATCACGGATTGCGGTACCAGCGGGCCAAGGAATACATTGATGTCGTCAAGAGCTTATGGGACAGCTGGGAAGACGATGCCTTGGTCATCGATAAAGAATCTGGAATTTTTGCGGACTCCAGCAAAATTCACGCGATTGATTACGAAGGTGAATTCTTTTCGGTGCGCGGTCCCCTTAATGTTTCCCGTACGCCGCAAGGGAGACCCGTTATCATTCAGGCAGGCTCCTCCGGAGCGGGAAAAGAACTCGCCGCACAAACGGCGGAAGTTATTTTTACTGCGCAGCAAACACGCGAAGAAGCAGAGGCGTTTTATTCCAGCGTGAAAAAACAATTAATTCAATACGGCAGATCCGCAGATGAAGTGAAAATTATGCCGGGTGTCTTCCCTATTATCGGCTCCACGCTTAAAGAGGCGAAGGAGAAGGAAGCCTATCTTCAGGAACTCGTTCATCCGATGGCCGGCGTGGGTCTTTTATCAGACCTTATGGATCACGATTTGTCGGTATATCCGCTGGACGGCCCGCTGCCTGAATTTGCCGAAACAAACGGCGGTAAAAGCAGGTTCGATCTTTTAGTCAATTTGGCCAAAAAAGAAAACTTAACGATAAGGGAACTGAGCTTGCGCATAGCCGGAGCCCGCGGTCATCGGACCCTTGTGGGTACGCCCGAAATGATAGCGGATCAACTGGAAGAATGGTACGTAAACGGAGCAGCCGACGGTTTCAATATCATGCCTCCGTATTTACCGGGGGGCTTGGATGAGTTTGTAAATACGGTCATTCCCGTCCTTCAACAAAGAGGATTGTTCAGAACGGAATACGCAGGACGAATGTTAAGGGATCACCTGGGACTTGCTAAACCGCAAAATAAATTTAGTAAAAGTGCAGTCCTATAAGAAGCGGAAAGGAATGCTTGCTTTGTCAGAAAAATCCCTCCGAGTTGAAAAGGTCAGTAAAACTTTCCAAACCGAAAAAGGTCCACTGTCCGTATTGAAAGATATTAACCTGGAAATCGGTCAGGAGCAATTTATAGCGATTATCGGACCGAGCGGCTGCGGAAAGAGCACACTTCTTAAAATTATAGCCGGTCTGGATAACGATTATGAGGGCGCCGTATATTTGGGAGAAGAAAAAGTGAACAGCGCCAGTATCGAGAAGGGGTTCATTTTTCAAGAGCACCGGCTTTTTCCGTGGCTGACGGTGGAGCAAAATATTGCTGCGAATTATTCCTTAAAATCGGCCGATATCCGCAGAAAAGTTGACGAACTGCTGGAATTGACACATCTCAAAGGATTTGAAAAATCGTATCCTAGAGCACTTTCCGGAGGGATGTCCCAGCGTGTTTCCATTGCTCGCGCTCTACTGAGAGAGCCTCAGGTGCTGCTGCTGGATGAGCCTTTCGGCGCGTTGGACGCTTTTACAAGAACCCATATGCAGGAAGCCATTCTGGAAATTTGGGAAAACAAAAAGACAACGATGGTTTTAGTGACTCATGATATCGATGAGGCGGTATTTGTGGCCAATAAAATTGTCATTATGGGAGCCAAACCGGGTGTCATCCGTGACGTCATCCCAAACCATCTTCCTTATCCTCGGAAAAAAGCAAGCGAAGCTTTTCAAAATTTCCGCCTGAAGGTATTGAAGGAATTCGAGAGATGGGAAAGCTTTGCTTTGGTCGAAGGAGCAGGAATTTAAATAACGGGGGAAAGAGAAATGAAACCAAACAAATGGATTGTACTCTTGCTATCTTTACTTGTCATGGCTTCTCTCGCAGGTTGCGGAACCAAAACGAGTAACACAGACGGACAAAACCTAACGGTTAATATTGGCTATATTAAAAATGTAGCTCCTTCCTATTTGGCAAAAGAAAAGGGGTTCGTCGAGAAGCAGTTTGCTGCAAAGGGGGCAAAAGTCAACTGGGTTGAGTTTCAGACAGGGCCCGAAGAATTCGAAGCTCTGTCCGCCAATCACATTGATTTTCTGGCATGCGGCAATACGCCGGTCATTGTGGCTCAAGCAGCAGGGATAGACTTTAAAATCATTTCCTTATATAGTAGCGGTTTGAAAAACAATGTGCTGCTTCTGCCTAAAGATAGCCCCATCAAAAGCATTCAGGAATTAAAAGACAAAAAAATAGCGGTTGCCAAAGGCAGCACCTCTTACAATCTGATTTACCGGGCCCTGGATCAAGCCGGGCTGCAGCCGTCCGATGTGAAATTAATTCAATTGGCCCCTTCCGAAGCGAAGCCTGCCTTCGAGAACGGTACGGTAGATGCATGGGGAATTTGGGAGCCGTTCATCAGTACGGAGCAAGCTACCGTCGGAGCGAAAATATTGGTATCGGGCGAAGATCTCAAGATGCCGAGTCCGAACTTTACCGTAGCCAGCACCAAATTTGCGAAAGACCATCCGGAATTCGTAGAGCTGTATTTAAAAGCGCTGGACGAAGCCGTTGCCTGGCAGACCCAAAACCAAAACGAGGCCGTAGATCTGTATGCCCAAGTGCTCAAATTGGATAAAGCCATTGTGGCCAATATCGTGAAAAATACGGATTTCCGAAATGATCCGGTGTCGGATGATTATATCAAAGAACATCAAAAAACGGCGGACACTCTTTACGATCTTGGTGGAGTCAAAAACAAGGTCGAGGTCGCAAAAGTTATTGACAATACGTTTATTACGAGGGCAAAGCAGGAAACTAAAACAAATTAGTGGGTGGGAAAATGAAGCCATTTCTTTCAGTCTTGATGGCAGGAACAAAATCCAGACCCGAAAAGATCAATCCTGAATCGGGTTCCAGCGGGACAGTCAGAAATAAATCTCTAAGCGCAAGTATAATCAGAGGGCTCTCGTTGCCGGTTTTAGTAATTATCATTTGGCAATTAGCCGCTTATTTCGAAGTCGTCTCCAGTACGATTCTACCTTCTCCCATTCAGATTGCTAAAGCGTTTTGGGAATTGATTGTTTCCGGAGAATTGATCAGCCATTTGAATGTCAGTTTATATCGCGCTTTCTTGGGTTTTCTGCTTGGCGGCTCGCTCGGACTCCTATCCGGCATATTAGCGGGATTGTTTCGGAAGTTCGAAGAAACGATTGATCCGTCCGTGCAAATGTTAAGAACGATTCCGCATCTCGCCATAACCCCGCTTTTTATTCTTTGGTTTGGTATCGGAGAAACATCGAAGGTTCTGCTTATTGCGCTGGGAGCTTATTTCCCGCTATACATCAATACCTTTACCGGGATACGCGGGGTGGATTCAAAGTTGTTCGAAGTCACCAAAGTGCTGGAATTCAGTAAATGGAAGCTCGTTTCAAAACTGATTGTCCCTGCGGCCTTGCCTAATATTTTATTGGGTTTACGGCTATCGATCGGTGTTTCCTGGCTAGGCTTGGTCGTGGCGGAATTAATGGGATCCAGTGAAGGCGTAGGCTACATGATTAATGACGCCAGACAATTCTCCCAAACGGCCGTCGTCATCGTAGGCATCCTCATATTTGCGATTGTCGGTAAACTATCCGACTCGTTCGTTCGCTTTTTGGAGAAAAAATTGTTGAAGTGGCGGGATAGTTATTCCGGATAAACAGGTTGATGAAACGCATGAATCACCGTGACCGGCACCTCTCTTTCAGAGGTGCTTTTCCTTTATTCGGACTGTCATAAGCATCCTTCGGGATTCGTATAATTAAACAATTGGAGGTAAACGGTTAGTACTAAAATTTGACAGGCGAGAAGGGAGCGGAAATCTTTGGGAACGATAGGCAGAAGCATTCCAAAAAAAGAGTCGTTCGACAAGGTGATGGGTACGGCTCTATATACCGGGGATCATCTCGATAACCGAATGCTGTACGCGCGCATGGCGATAAGTCCCTTTGCACATGCCCTAATTTTGGGCATAGACACGAGCGCGGCTTGGCAGGTTCAAGGGATTCGTGCTATTTTGACCGGGGAATGCAGCGAAGTACTGACCGGAGAAGAGATTCGAGACCGTCCGATAATAGCGAAAGATCGGGTTCGTTTTTTCGGAGAAACCGTTGCTGTCGTAGTAGCCGATACCGAAGTGCAGGCGAAGCGTGCCGCGGATTTAATCCGGGTACGGTACGAGCCGCTGCCGGTTGTCAACTCTCCCATGGAAGCTCTGCGGAAGGACGCTCCGCTCGTTCACGAAAGGCTGGGTGAGTATACAAAGGCAGAGGGGGTGGTCTCCATTCCCGGCACCAATATCGCCAGCCTCATTAAAATCCGCAAAGGAGACATGAACAAGGGGTGGAGGGAAAGCGAAGTCATCCTCGAGAACACCATTTCGTTTATGCCCTCGGATCATGCAGCGATGGAAACACGAAGTGCCATTGCTGAGATCAGGCCGGACGGCTACATTCACATCGAGTCGTCAACGCAGGCCCCTTTTGCCGTCAAAAAATTTATGGGCCTATATTTCGGCTTCGATCCCGGCTGGATCGTGGTCAAAACACCGCTGGTCGGAGGCGCTTACGGCGGTAAAGCGGCGATTCAGTTGGAGCTTGTTGCCTATTTGGCTTCCCGGGCGGTCGGAGGCCGAAAAGTCAAAATTATCAATACCCGAGAGGAAGACATGGTTACCTCCCCGGTTCATATAGGGCTTGATGCCACCGTCCGGCTGGGCAGCAATCTGGCAGGGAAAATTACCGCGGCGGAAATTGTCTACCGGTTCGATGGTGGCGCCTACGACGACAAATCCAGTGACGTTGCGAGAGCGGCTGCGCAGGACTGCTCGGGGCCTTATGCGATCGAACATCTCTATTGTGACTGTCTGACTATCTATACCAATCATCCATATGCTTCGGCCTTTCGAGGTTACGGACATGCTGAGCTTACTTTCGCGATGGAAAGAGCGCTGGACGCGCTGGCCGACAAACTCCAAATGGATCCGTGGGAGCTTCGCATGCGGAATATAGCCGTGCCGGGCGATTCTGCTCCGACGCGGGATGTACTTACGTCCAGCAATCTGGGGGATCTTACGACTTGTATGCACCGGCTTCGCACGCTAGCAGGCTGGGATGATTGGAAGGTGATGCAGGTGAACGCGAATACAATCCGGGCCAAGGGCATCAGTTGCTTTTGGAAAAACTCATCGATGGATCCCAATGCAAGCTCGGGCGCTATTATCTCTTTCAATTCCGACGGCAGCTTGAATCTGGAGACCGGGGTCGTGGAGATCGGAACTGGCACGAAAACGGTGCTGGCCCAGATGCTCGCGGAGCGGATGAAAATGAATCCAGAGAGGATTCACGTCAAGTTCGAGGTGAATACGGAAATAACACCGGAGCATTGGAAGACGGTTGCGAGCCGCGGAACTTTCCTGGCCGGCCGTGCGGTTCTTAAGGCGGCAGACGACGCGATCCGTCAACTGCTCGAGATCGCGGCTTGTGTGCTGCGGGCCGATCCGGATGACCTTGAGCTCGGATGGGGTAAAGTGATGGCCAAGGCTGATCCCTCCATCCAAATCGAGGTCAAAGACATCTGTTACGGTTACACGTATCCGAATGGAAATTCCATTGGCGGCCAAATTATAGGGCGAGGTCACTACATCCAACGGCGGATGAACAACCTTGACCCACAAACCGGGGAGGGAACGCCCGGACCAGAATGGAACGTTGGGGCCCAAGCGGTGGAGATCGAGCTCGACACGAGGGATTATTCATACAAGCTGCTGAAGGCGATTTCCGTCAATGACGCCGGCAAAGTGTTGAATCCAAAAGCGGCTTTAGGCCAGATCATGGGTGCGATTTCCATGGGGCTCAGCTTTGCGAACCGTGAAACGTTTGTATTCAGTGATCAGGGAACCGTCGATAATCCTACGCTCCGTGATTACAATCTGATCCGTTACGGCGAAAACCCCGAATATATCGTGGAGTTCATCGAGAATCCGTGTCTGGATGGACCGTTCGGTGCCCGAGGGCTCGGTGAGCACGGACTCATCGGGATGCCAGCCGCGCTCGCTAGTGCGCTTTCCCGGGCCGCCGGGGTCCAGCTAAATCGGTTGCCCCTTTTCCCGGAACGGATTTGGAGAACAAAAATGGGGGAGCCGCATGATACCTTATAATTTCGAATATTATCGGCCTGCCACTCTCCACGAAGCCGTCAGTCTTTTTCAGCAGTTGGATGCTCATGATAAGAGCCCCCTATATTATTCCGGCGGAACTGAAATCATCACACTGGGAAGAATCAACCAGGTTTACACAGGGGCAGTTATTGATCTGAAGCAAATCCCGGAATGCCGCATGCTTGCGGTCCTTGAGCAAAAGATGGTTCTCGGATCTGCTTTGACTCTATCCGAGCTTCACGATTCCCGAGTGTTTCCTCTACTTGGGGAAACGGGGGCCGGCGTTGCCGACCGAACCTCAAGAAACAAAATTACATTTGGCGGGAATATTTGCGGACGATTCATTTACAAGGAAGCGGTGCTGCCTCTGCTGTTGACGGACAGTGAAGTGAGGATCGCTGGTCCCACCGGATTTAGGCAAGTACCAATCGGTCAAGTGTTTGACCGTACCCTGAAGCTGAGTAGGGGAGAGTTTCTCGTTCAAGCGCTCACCGAAGTCAGCTATATAGGTATGCCTTATGTGACGGTGAAAAAGCGCAAAGTGGCTTCTATTGATTATCCGCTGGTGACTGTCACCGCTCTCCGGTCAGATTCGGGGATTCGTGTTGCTTTTAGTGGCGTCTGTTCCTTCCCATTCCGGTCCGCTGCCGTCGAAGAAATATTAAACCGGCGCGAGATTCCTTTGGAGGACCGAATCAATCAGGCGGCGGATCAATTGCCCGCGCCGATCCTCAGTGATATAAAAGGCTCGGCGGCTTACCGCAAGCTAGTTTTGAAAAATACGCTGCACGATACAATAAGGACATTGGGAGGGGGATGACATGTCAAGTAATGACTTTTATGCGGTAATGCTTAACCTGAATGTGAACGGGGAGCTGCGGACCGCAACCGTCCGACCGGCGGATCTTCTTTTGGACGTTCTGCGGGAATCGTTCGGTCTGACCGGTGCAAAGCCTGGCTGCCGGAATGGGGATTGCGGTACTTGTACGGTGCTCCTAGACGGTTCGCCGATGAAATCGTGTCTGATGCTTGCGGTGGAAACGGCGGGAAAAAAGGTTACGACTGTTGAAGGTCTAAAAGACACTGCCGTCCAAAGAGCCTTTGTCGAAAAATTTGCTTTTCAGTGTGGATACTGCACCCCAGGATTTATCATGAATATTTATGCGCTGACCCAAACTTATCCCGAAGCCGACGAGGAAACGATCAAAGATTGGCTGCAATCTAACATTTGCCGTTGCACAGGTTATGAGGAAATTCGGGAGGCCGTCCAATCCGTCTTGAACCGGAGACTTTTGTCGATGGACCAGAACCATCTGTAGAATAGAGTGCCGACTCAGCGGTGAAATGCTTTCTCTCCTCGGACCGAGCGGCTGCGGGAAAACGACGACTCTTCGTATGATCGCCGGCCTGCAAGTTCCTTCATCCGGATCGATCTTGTTGGACAATCGGGATTTGACGTTTGTGCCGCCTCATCAACGATATGTCGGTCACGTTTATGATAATGTCGCGTTCGGATTGCGCCGTCACGGCGTGCCGAAAACCGAAATAAAGGATCGGGTACATAGCGCCCTGGAATCGGTTCAGCTGAGCGGCTATATGGACCGATTTCCCGCCCAATTATCCGGAGGGCAGCAGCAGCGCGTCGCTTTGGTCAGAACGCTCGTCCTGAAGCCGCCGCTCGTGCTGTTCGATGAGCCGCTTAGCAATCTGGACGCCAAGCTGCGGCAAGCTCTAGGCATAGAAATCCGCTCGTTACAGAAGGAGTACGGATTTACCGGCATTTTCGTAACGCACGATCAGGAAGAAGCCATGGTCTTGTCGGATCGTATCGCCGTCATGAACCAAGGACGGATTGTACAAATCGGAACGCCGCAGCAAATTTATACGCAGCCGGCCGATCCGTTTGTGGCTAATTTCGTGGGCGAAACCAATCCGGTGCAAGTATCCGGGGCGGAGGAGGAGCACGGGCGATGGCGGATGAAATTGGCGGGGGACCAGACCATTGCGGCGGAGAGGACTGCCGGACAGCAGACGCCGACCTACGCAATGGTTCGTCCGGAAGCCGTCGAAGTGCTGCCCGGGGGAGTGGAAGCCCGGCCTGCGGGGGCTCGGATGGTTACAATTCGTTGTCCGGCACGGTTTCGTTCATCCATTATACCTGCGCTTCCTACTTGATCGGCGTTGTCATTGAAAAGCTGGACAAGCATTTTACGGCCAGGATGCAGTACGCAACGAAAGAGACCGGCCTGCGGGTTGGCGGGCAGGCGATCGTACGCTGGCCGGTAGAGGCGACTCTGTTATTTTAAATGTACGATCCTTGAGTGGCTGCCGCTGGGCAGCCTTTTTGCATTCCTGCGTTTCGGATACCGGGAACCCCATGAATGACTTCCTGTCTCAATGACTGAAAAACACAATTTGAATAAAAAACAACACGGCGAACGCATAAAAAATCGGATGAACGTCTTTCCTTTTACCACGAACAAGCTTTAAGATCGGATAGACGATGAACCCGATGCCGATTCCCGTAGCAATGCTGTAGGTTAGCGGCATCAGTACAACAATAAGAAAAGCAGGGAAGGCTTCCTCCAGATCGTGCCAATCAATTTTCCGCAAGACATTCATCATGAGAAAACCGACAATAATTAATGCCGGAGCTGTTATCGCAGGAATATTGGCAAGCACGGCAACCGTCGGCGAGAAGAATAGCGTAAGCGCAAGCAGCACGCTGACAGTTACAGCGGTGAGACCCGTTCGCCCGCCTACGGCAACTCCGGAGCTGGACTCAATATAAGCGGATGTCGGACTTGTTCCGAGGAGAGCGCCGGCGGTTGTGCCTATGGCGTCTGCAACGAGCGCCCCCCGTGAACGCGGGAATTTATTATCCTTCAGCAGTCCGGCTTGCTCCGCAACCCCCAGCATCGTTCCCGTCGTATCGAACAGCGTAATCAGCAAAAAGGTAAACACAACCGCATATAGACCGTTTGTAAACACCCCGGCGATATCTAACTGGAAGGCCGTTGCCGCAAGTCCGGTCGGCCAGGATACCCAAGCATCCGGAAAATGAAGCAGCCCCAGGAACCAAGCCAGAATTGCGGTGATCAGCATGCCCACAAAAAGAAATCCTTTAACCTGATAAGCCATGAGGATAAGGGAAACAGCCAGTCCGATAATCGTTAACATCGTCATGGGTTCCTTCAAATTCCCAAGGGTGATTAAGGTGGCCGGAGAATCGACAATAATTTTAGCGTTTTGCAGCCCGATAAACGTGATAAATAAGCCGATGCCCGCCGTAATGGCATGTTTCAGGCTTGAAGGAATCGCATCCAGCAGCATATAGCGGAACGAGGTCAGCGATAACAGCACAAACAAGATCCCCGCCACAAATACGGCGCCAAGCGCAACTTGCCATGAAACGCCGCTGCCCCCCACAACACTAAAGGCAAAGTAAGCGTTCAACCCCATGCCTGGCGCTATCACGATCGGGTAGTTGGCAAATACCCCGATAATCAGCGTTGCGACAATGCTCGCAAGCACTGTCGCAATGAACACACCATGGAAATCCATCCCCGCCTTGCTCAGAATGCCGGGATTCACAATAACGATGTATACCATCGTTAAAAATGTAGTGACACCGGCCATCAGCTCGGTCGAAATCGATGTGCCTCGTTCTTCCAACTTAAACAAGCTCTTCATTCATCTCGCCTCCAATTTAAATAGGACAGGGTTGCTCCAGCCTCATCACAGACAATCGAGCATTGCCTTATCCATTCTCTCCTTACTTGGGATCGCTTAGTAATGTGGAAAAAATAAAATCCTGACTGCGAATATAGGATAGCAGATACACGTATCCCATATTCGTAGTCAGGATTCTTTGGCTCCTTGTAGAAACCCTCAAACCATATTATTGAGGATATACGAACTTGTCTGTCATTTCATTCAATTGATCCTTCCATAGATTAAATGACGGATATACCCGGTGTCAATGTTTTTCTCATATTTTTTCGTAAATTTCCGAACACTTCACAACAATTAGACTAATACGTTCGGTTTTTACGATGTTTGTTGAAATGAGAGAAACCCATGCCTTAACAAGGCACAGGTTTCTCGATTCGGCTTTCGTTCTAGAACGGGAAATCCCGATATTCCCGCTGGACCGATACCCACTTCCGGGTTGTAAATTCCTCAAAGATCCATTCTCCGTTAAATCGGCCGAGACCGGACGCTTTTTCACCGCCGAAAGGAGCGTTAGGATCGTCATTGATGGTCTGATCATTCACGTGGGCCATGCCGCTTTCAATGTGACGGGCAAACTCGATGCCTCGTTCCAAATCGCTGGTGAAAACGGAGGCCGATAGTCCGTACGGCGTATCATTCGCTAGGGCGAGCGCTTCTTCTTCGGTATCAAACGGAATAATCGTGGCTACGGGGCCGAAAATTTCGGTTTGAGCCAGGGTACTGTCATTTTTCGCATCAGCGAATACAAACGGCGTCAGCACATTCCCAATTCGTTGTCCTTCCAGCACCAAACGCGCTTCTGTTTTCCCTGCTTCAATGACGTTCAGCACCTTTTGCATCTGTTTTTCATTAATAATCGGCCCGATAAAGACGTTGGGATCGACGCTAGGATCGCCGTACGGAATTTTTTGCGCCCTTTCTACAAAACTGCTGACGAATTGATCGTAAAGGGAGCGATGCACGAAGATCCGATTCGTAATCATACAAATTTGTCCTTGGTGAAAAAACTTGCCGAAGAGCGCTGCGCTTAACGCTTTCTCCAAGTCGGCGTCTTCCAGCACCACGAAGGGGCTGTTGCCGCCAAGCTCGAGTGACACGCGTTTTAAGTTTCGGCTTGCCACTTCTCCGACGTGGCGGCCGACTGCAGTCGAACCGGTGAAGGATATGACTTTCGGAACAGGGTGCGCGATAAAGTAATCGCCAATATCGGCAATATCCACGGTGAGGACATTCAGCACGCCTTTAGGGAGACCGGCTTCTTCAAAAATTTCGGCAATGACGAGACCGCCGGAAACGGCAGTTTGAATATCGGGCTTCAATACGACGGCATTTCCCGTCGCGATAGCCGGAGCTACGCTGCGCATGGACAGCACGAGCGGAAAATTAAACGGTGAAATGACGCCAATGACGCCAACCGGAACGTGGTAGATCAAATTTTCCTTACCCGGAATGACGGACGGATTGACTCGCGGATTCGTCATCAGTTCGGGATATTGCGCTGCGGCCCGAATGATGCCTGCGCTATTTTTAATTTCAATTTGGGCTTTGGCCATAGAACTTCCTGTTTCCTTGATCATGATGGCCGCTACTTCATCTTTTCTTTGTTCAAGCAGTTCCGCAGCACGCATCAGCACTTGTTTTTTCGCCTCAACAGAGGTTTCTTTCCATGCCTTCTGCGCTTCTTTGGCCGCGGAGTAAGCTTCGTCCACATCCGTTTCATTTCCAAGAATGAAGGTGGCGACGACTTCATTGTTGTATGGATTCAGATCCTGATACGTTTTACCGCTCGACCCGTCCTTCCAAACCCCCGCGATAAACTGTTTGCCGTATGATTTCGAAATAGCCAGACTCATAGACTTGTCCTCCTTCATAAGGTTTGAGCGTTTTTCGTTCCAGTTATTCGTTCAATATGTATGCAGCGATATGTCTTTTATGAATCGACATTCATTTATTGCCAGCGATAAGTTCATTCGTTGAAGACGCCTGACAAGGGGAATGACAGAAGAAGGCAGGATAATACTCAAATATGTAATCGCTTACAAACTGATTTGCATATGTCGGGTAAACGGTTCTTTGATCCACTTATCCTCGTCTCATCCTCCTTATTGAAATTTTGGTATTTGACTCCCGTTTCAAACTATTCGACATGGTGTTAATGAAACAACTTGATAGGACTATGTTACCATGGGAGTATATTCCAATTCAATACCAATATTCCAAATGCTGTCCACATCCGTAACGTATAAAATCATTCGCCGCTGTTCCCGGCTCGCGGATCGGTTACGCCCGCTCCTTACAGCCTCAAGCTCCTCGATATTCGCCGCAACCGATGGGAGCACGTTGATCGGGTTGGCCAGCAGCTATGCGGACGCATTCGAGGCATTACGGGGCAGGACTTGTTCCGTTGCAAACTTCGTTGCTGCTGAGCAAGATTATTTCCTGATATCCTGTTTCAAGGACCGGACCTGCGGGTTATATAGAATGAAGGGGAGGTATGCTATGCCTGCAAGTTATGATCAGGCCATTATGATTTAAGGATATCGTTTTCTCAAGTAAAACAAGTGCCATCTTAAATAAATCATACCGAACAGGTAGAAGGGGACGGAATACCATAGCTTCCACCCTTTATATATCAGGTAACCGGTTAAAATCGACAAATATTCAAAAAGAATGGAAATGAGCACGACTCCTATCAGATAAACAAAGAAGTGCTGCACTTTTTTGGGCATAAAATTGAGGAAAATAAGGCCTATAGAAGGAGGCAGTAACGCTTGAAGGGGGAGATCGGCAAAATTCACCGTAGGCTCAAAAAAATCATACAGATCCAAAATGAAACCGAATGAGAGATCGGTGTAAATGGTTAAGGCAGCCATCCAACCCCATGTGATATAAGCTGGTCAATAACATTTTAAACAACAAATACCGGTTATAAACGGCAGTCGGACAAAAAATTTGACAGGACCCTCATGATTGCTGTGAAAAAGTATAAATAATTGATTAAGCGCTGGATAAAATATGATTCGTTATATTGTAGGGTATGGAAATATTAGGTATAGTAGAAGTACAGATGAAGTCAACGACAAACGGCAAAATCATCGAAAGATGATGACGCAAAGCTATAGGGGCTAATTTGGACGAAGTCCAGAACGCTTGCCAGCTGCCGAAATGACGCCCGTTGACCATTGTGGATTAACGGAGGAGGAAATCGATGTTGGGAAAAGTAGACATGGAAGTTCAGCAGCTGGTTGATATGCTGCATCTCAATGTAGAGGAAATACTTCGTCAATTTCATTTTACCTTCGAAGGCAAGCGATTAACGGAAGCAGAGTCTATTCGCTTTATTATGTATCTGAGAGAGGAACTGGAAAAAAAGAACGACCCGCAAAGGTGACCGGAAACGGTCGCCTTGTTATTTGAAATGATCCTTTATTTCTTCGGAGTCTTTGTCTGTCATAACGGCTGCAAGCAGCTGTTCGATATCAAGCCCGAGTTTAATCCCGACTTTAATGATGTCTAATTCAGCGGCTACTAATTGGAAGTTTGAGCTATGCGGCACGATGATCATGACCTCCTGTAAACCTGTTTATAGTACTATTATAATGGAATAACGGGAAAAAGCTGTCGAAGAATGGCTGTACAAATCTAAAAAAATTCTGATCTTTATTTGACGCAAGTCTTCGCCTCTCGAAGTCCGCTCCCTGATCCTTTCAGTATGCTCCGTATGGAAGCCCAGCCTGAGCCGCTCCCAAGCAAACCATTGCGATAGAAAAGCTCGCCCCGTAGTCCGTCTGCATTTTAATGTCGGCACGTCTTTATCTATCAATCAAGGCGCCCGTCACAGCTCCCATTGGAGGGCGCTTCCGGCCGTTCTTCGGTATCTTTGCTTAATCCCCATGCTCCTGGATACGGTGCCGCGCAATGGAGTTAGCGGATCTGGAGGTTACAAGGTCTAAGGACTTTGTAGCCTTCTTTTTATTTCGCAGGCAAATCAACACAATATAGTATAATTTAAACTCAATTTCGATGAATTGTTTAATAATGGGAAAGAACCTATGATTAGACTACAGGTGTTGGATTGAAGAATGAAAGCGCTGTATGGGTTTGGCGGAAATAAACGTTATTCATTTAAACATTGACAGAATAAAATGTAATAAAATAAAATAATATTAGATACAAAACAACAATAAATGAAAGGTTAGAGGTGATATGATATGAAAGCGCAATTAGTTCCCATGTACTTCAAGTCCGAAAGAAATAAAGAATTTGATGACCAGGTAAACAGGTTAAGAGAGATGCTGGCCGAGGAAGCCGAAATTTTAGAGCCAGTCGCGCTCGGCTCACCAATTCCCGAAGCGGATGCCGTTATTTTTCCGCAATTGGTGGGAGAAGCTTATCGAGAAATCGAACAGCTGAAAAAAATCAATAAGCCATTTCTGATTGTAACGTCGGAATTTGGAACGGTTGCGATGTGGGACTGGGAAATTATCACATTTTTTAAAGCGGAAGGTATCGAGACATTTGCTCCATATAGTCTTGATCTAACGAAAACCATTTGCCGGACTTTGGCTGTCAAAAGCCAGATGAGAGAGACGAAGTTTCTTATTTTTCAAGACAATCCGGGTGACGGGATGCAGGCTAGTATTTTCAAGCGTTTCTTTTGGTGGGAAGAAGAGTGTATCCGGCGAATTAAAGATAAATTCGGGATTACCGTCGTGAAAAAAAGCTTTAAGAAGCTTGCCCAGGATGCCAAAGATATTCCGGACACGGAAGCGGAACAGGTTCTTAAGGCATGGAATCATCATACGGAAGGCGTTGCACCCAGGGCGCTAAAAAACGCTGTGAAAATGTATATCGCTGTCAAGCAGGAAATTGAACTCGATGAAACGATCCGGGGTGTAGGCATGAACTGTCTGAACGAATCGTTCTATTCGGATACGACGCCTTGCATGACATGGAGCATGCTGTATGAAGAAAAAGGAGTCATGTGGGCTTGTGAAGGCGATATCATGTCGCTGCTTAACAAATTTATTCTACATAAGTCCTTGAAGGCGCCTGTCGTGATGAGTAATCTATACCCTTTCCTGGCTGGAATGGCAGCTATCAAGCATGAAAAGATAGACCAATTTCCTGATGTCGAAGAGCCTGAAAATCATATTCTGGTCGGCCATTGCGGCTATTTTGCTTGTATGCCCAGATCGTTTGCGTCAGAGTGGACATTAAGGCCGAAGGTGCTGGGTATCGTGGATGAACAGGCAACGGCCATCGACGCGCGTTACCCGATCGGTGAAATTACGATTGCGGAACTGCATCCAACACTTGGAAAAATGCTGGTCGTCGAAGGCGCCCTGAAGGAATACGTCGGATATCCCGGTTCGGACTGCAGGAATGGCGCATTGATTCAAATTAACGACGGTCACAAGCTGATGAATGCGCTTTATTCGCACCACGGCATATTGATTCCGGGACATAAAAAGGTAGAGATGGATATGGTGCTTCGCGTGTTGGATATGCAGATCGAAGAAATCTAATTTTTATAAAAAATAGTGATTGACTAACAAATGACAATAAAATATAATAAAAACAAGAAAACAATAAGTAAAAATAAGATATAACGATAAAAGAGAACAGAGACGAACGCATTCGGAAAGGATGAATGAGAAGATGCTAGCAGCTATGTTGTATGGCCCCAAAGATTTGCGGCTGGAGGAAATTGCAGATCCGGTAATAACCGAGAATGAAGTGTTACTGGAGGTAAAGAAGGCTGCCATTTGCGGTACGGATGTCCGAATGTTTAATAACGGCTATGCCGGCATCAGCAGTGCTACGCCAAGAATTTTAGGACATGAGATGGCAGGTGTTATTAAACAGGTTGGAAAAAACGTAAAGAAGTATGAACCTGGCATGAGAGTGACCGTGGCTCCTAATATGGGCTGCGGGATGTGCAGGCAGTGTGTAAGCGGCAATACTCATTTATGCAAGGAATATCAAGCCCTTGGCATCAATATTCATGGAGGCTTTACCCAATACGTGAAAATTCCCGAATCAGCGGTAAGGCAGGGGAACATTTGCGCGTTGGCGGATCATGTATCTTTCGAAGAAGCGGCTCTCGTTGAGCCTTTGGCATGTGTGTACAACGGGTTCCTGAAGGTGGATATTAAACCCGGGGATCACGTGCTGATCATCGGTGCCGGTCCCATCGGATTAATGCATGCCAAGCTGGCCAAGATGGCCGGAGCTTCTAAAGTCATTATGAATGATATTTCCGAAGAGCGGATGGCAATGTGCCGTCAGATTGACGATTTTATTATAACCGTGTCTTCTGACGACTTGAGGAATTACGTAGCTGACATCACGAATGGCGAAGGCGTAGAAGTCGTAATTACGGCCTGCCCGGTACCTCAAGTTCAAGCAAGCTCGCTTGAATTGGTGGCCATGAACGGAAGAATCAATTTCTTCGGCGGTCTTCCCAAAGAAAAGGAAATTGTTCCGTTGAACACCAACCTGATTCACTACAAACAAGTCATTGTAACAGGAAGTACAAGGTCGAGCATTTTGCAATATGTTCAAGCGCTTGATTTTGTTAAACACGGTTTGGTTGATGTAAAATCGCTGATTTCGGCTAATTTCAGCCTGGATCAAATCAATAACGCCTTCGATCACGCAACAAGAGGTATAGGCTTGAAAAATGTCATTTCCATCGGTTGATGGGCGTGTTACCCCTATCGGCAGTACTTTCATTTATATAAATTATACTGAGGAGTTGATTCGAAATGGCTTATGTAGTGAGAGGAAGAAACGATGTAGTGAATTTTCCGGTGGATGAGTGCCATGATGGTCAAGGGACGATTCTCGTCAGACAACTGCTGGGCTATGAACCGCTGCTCCCTGTTCCCGGAAATCCGGAAGATTTTGACTCGCTCATCAATTTTATGCATGAAACGACGCTGCCTGTAGGCACAACAATCGGTTTGCACCCTCATGTGGGTAATGAAGAGATTTACTACGTTGTGGAAGGCAAAGGGGAAATGACGGTTGACGGAGACACGTTTGTTATGGATCCCGGCACCGCGTGTCTGACCAAAAGCGGAAGCAAGCATACCTTCCGGAACATTGGCGACTCCGATTTAAGAATTATTGTTATTGAAGCGGTATTTGACAAGAAAGATAAGAAGAGCAAACAGCATTAATACCGATTGATGAAGAAAGGGCTTAACGCCCTTTCTTTCATAACGCATGCGATGGATTGAAATTTCACAGGAGGTGTCCATTTGTGCAAGAGATCAATGTTGCGTTAATTGGTTATAACTTTATGGGGAAGGCCCATAGCCATGCATTTGAGAATGTGCCGTTCTTCTTCGATCATGGCGTGAAGCCCGTCAAAAAAGTAATTGTCGGCAGAACGGAGCATTTGGTCAAGCAGGCGGCGGAAAGGTTCGGCTGGGAAGAATTTGCTACCGACTGGAGAGATGTAATTCATCGGGAAGACATCCACGTGATCGATATTGCAACGCCGACGTCTTCCCATATCGAAATCGCTCTTGAAGCGGCGAAAGCAGGGAAGCATATTTTTTGCGAGAAACCGTTAGCGATGGACGCTCATGAAGCGCACCGTATGTTTGAAGCTGCGGAACAAGCCGGAATTGTCCATATGCTGGGCCACAATTACCGGAGAGTACCGGCGATCGGGCTTGCCAAAAAGCTTATTCAGGATGGACGGCTGGGGGACATTCACCACTTCAGAGGCGTATATTTGCAGGATTGGCTGCTTGATCCTAACTTCCCTGCGAGCTGGAAGCTGAATAAGAAGGTTGCAGGGTCTGGGCCGCACGGGGATTTAAATGCGCACATCGTCGATTTGGCGAGATATTTGGTCGGAGAGATCGATAAAGTGGTCGGCATGGAGAAAACGTTTGTGGACAAACGCCCCAAGGTGAAAGTCGATGATCAATTAAGCTCCAAGCTAACGGCAAAAGGCGAAATGACGGAATATGAAGCGGTTACGGTTGACGATACGACAGCCTTCCTGGCTAAATTTAAAAACGGGGCGGTCGGAACTTTCGAAGCAACGAGATTTGCCGGCGGACGAAAAAATCATCAACGCATTGAAATTAACGGAAGCAAGGGATCGCTCGTCTTCGACTTTGAACGCATGAACGAATTGGAATTCTGGTCTAACGAAGATGATCTGGAAGTGCAAGGCTTTAGACGCATTATGGTGACGGAAGATGTTCATCCGTATATCAATGCCTGGTGGCCGCCGGGACATATCATCGGCTACCAAAACACATTTGTGAATGAATTTGCAGACTTCTTCAAAGCGATCAAGGATAAGCAGCAGGTGTATCCAAACTTTTACGATGGCGTGATGAACAATAAAGTGCTCGATGCGGTTACGAAATCGATTCAATCTCTAACATGGGAAAATGTTTAAGGGCGGGCTGTTCAAAGATTTGATTGTAAGCGATTTCATTTCAATTCGAAATGTCTGGAGGGTACGAATTTGAGAGTGAAAAAAAATTTTTCATTCATGATTTTATTAAGCAGTCTGCTCCTGCTTAGCGCATGCTCCTCTGAACCCGGGAGCAGTCCCGCGAATCATGCCGGCGCCTCGGCTTCGGAATCCGGCGGGACTGCAAAAAACGGCGAACCCGTGACCTTGAACAGCGTTTTCCTTGCTTCCACTTGGGGAACCAGCGTACAAGAATTAGCCAAGCAATATGAGAAAGAAACGGGAGTCAAAGTGAACGTCGAGCTGGTCGGACGCGATGTCATTTATCAGAAAATCGCCACGTCAATCGCCGGTAAAGCAAACTATGACCTTTTCAGCGTCGATTACAACTGGATCCCCGAGTTCGCGTCGCAAAACAGCCTCGTGCCCTTGGACGATATGATCAAAACGTATCATTTTGATACTTCCAAATTATTGCCGAAAGCTTTGGCCGCAGGACAATGGAACGGGAAAAACGGTTCTTTCGGCGAAGGCGGCACGATTTACGGTTTACCGCAAACGGTACATCCTCATTTGCTCTGGTACCGTTCGGATTTATTCAATAATGAGACCTTTAAGCAAGAATTTAAAGCCAAGTACGGATATGATTTGGCTCCTCCGAAAACGATGAAGGAATTCCGTGATGCGTCCGAATTTTTCAACGGCAAAGTCGTGGACGGGCAAAAAATATACGGTTGGGCGGCCCAGGCCAGCAAAGGGTTCGGGAATGTACATACGTGGCTGACCTTCCTTTATTCGAATGAGGGCGATGTATTTGACTGGAATACGATGAAATCGTCCTTGTCCACACCGGAGTCCATCGAAGCGACGAAAACCTGGGTCGATCTGCTGCAGTTTTCGCCTCCGGGCATTAATGATTATACGTTCGTCGAAGTGGCTTCCGACGCAGCACAAGGCAGATTGGCTATGGCGATTCACTGGTCCTGGTCAGCATTTGAAGTCGATGATCCCACCAAGTCCAAAACGCTTGGGAAATGGGATTTCGCGCAAACGCCCGCTATGAAGAAATCCGTCGCCGATTATTCGTCCTGGCCTATGGTCATTCCGAAATCGTCGAAGAACTCCGATGAAGCCTTTAAATTTATGGCTTGGCTGGAGTCGAAAGAAAACGACGTGAACCAGGCCCTGCTGGGCGCAGGGGACCCGGTGCGTGAAGAATCGTACTCCGATCCCGCTTTAACCAACAAGCTAATCGACGGAACGAATGTCAAGCAATTCCGCCGTTACGATGCGCTTAAAGAGACGATGAAAACAACAAAAGCCCGTCCTTGGTTCCCTCAGGATGAGAAGTGGGAGACGACGGTATCCGAATACTTGAGCGCCGCTCAGCACAAACGCATGTCAGTCGAAGAGGCGTTGAAAAAAGCGGATGAAGCGGTTAATAAAATGATGAAATGATAAGTCCATGTTGGAAATCGATTGGAGGGGGACCCCCCTCCCCCTCCATTAGGAATCGGGAGAATAAATCATGAAAAAATTTGGATTGCGATACAGCGGGCCGTATTTGGCCATGGTCCCGGGCATGCTGCTGCTTCTTCTCTTTTCCGTCTACCCGACTGTTTTTCTATTCAAAATCAGTTTTCAGCAATACAGCCCCATCAGTGCGGTGAATCCGTTCATTGGATTGGATAACTATATCGATGTATTCCAGGATCACAATTTTTGGAATGCGCTCAAGGTGACATTTATTTTCGTAGTCAGCACGGTCATCCTGGAATTTGCCATCGGACTGGTATTGGCCGTTATATTGAATAGACTTACTTCGGGAGAACGATTTTATCAGTCCGTCGTGCTGCTTCCGATTGCCATGGCGCCTACGGTCGTCGGGCTGATGTTTCGGTTTATGATGAATGATCAATATGGAATTTTCAATTATTTTATAGAGCTGCTGGGCATGTCCAGAACCGCTTGGCTATCCGAACCGCATCTGGCGCTGCCTGCTTTAATTGTTACCGACATTTGGCAGTGGACGCCGTTTATGATGATTATTTTATTGGCAGGACTTAAAGGACTTCCGGATGAGCCTTATGAGGCGGCCATGATCGACGGCGCGTCCTCCTGGCAATCGTTCCGCTATATCACAATTCCGCAGTTGTCCAGAATTATTTATATCGCTTTATTGTTAAGGACGATTGATGCGATTCGAATTTACGACTCGATTTATATGATGACCAAGGGAGGCCCCATTAACGTTACTTCGACGATGAGCTGGATCGTGTATGACCGGGGGTTCAAATTTCTCGATTTCGGTTATGGTGCCGCCATATGTATCGTTCTCCTCGTGATTGTCGTCACCCTGCTGACGCTGGTTTTGAAAAAGTTTGATTTATTCGAAGTGGAGGGCAGATCATGAGGTCATCTCCGAGCAAGCCGGTCACCGTCCTGAATTACGCGGTCATTATAATCGCGATGCTCGTTTTTATTTTCCCTATAGTATGGATGGTTCTGACATCGCTGAAGCAGCAGGTCGACGCCTACGCCTCGGTGCCCAAATGGTTGTTTAAGGCTACCTTTTCCAACTATCAAACAGTGCTGTTTGAGCGGGACTTTATGAAATATTTGCTGAACAGCTTGTATATCTCTTTCCTCTCCACGGTGCTGGCTCTCTTGTTCGGAAGCGGTATCGCGTATCCGTACGCCAGATATCGTTTAAAAGGCGCGAAAAATGTCCTGTCCTGGATTTTGACGCTGCGTATCGTTCCGCCCATCGTAGCCATCCTGCCGATCTATCTCGTTTTCTCTAAATTAGGGCTGCTCGACACCTATACTTCGCTTATTTTAGTGTATACCTTCATGAATCTGCCGCTGGCCGTTTGGCTGTTATACGGCTTTTATAAAGATGTGCCCGGGGAAATCGAGGAGTCCGCGCTGGTGGACGGATGCAACCGTTTTTCGGCATTTGTTCGCGTTATTTTCCCGATTATCGGACCTGGTCTCGTGTCTACGGGCTTGTTATCGTTTATTTTCTCATGGAATGAATTTTTGTTCGCCAATTTGTTGTCCGGTTCCACGGTAAGGACTGCACCTGTCGGACTTAATGAATATGCGACGCCCGTCAGCGTGCTGTGGGGACAAATCGGAGCGGCAGGAACGATGATCGTCTTGCCGGTCGCGATCATCACGATCATCCTGCAGCGCAAAATGGTGCGGGGACTTACGATGGGGGCTGTCAAAGGTTAGCACCAAGCAACGCCGTTATTGCGGCTTGCTTGCTAAAATAATGCTCATGCTGAAGGAGACGTTGAAAATGAGAGCCGTAATTTTACCTGGAAAAAAAGAAGTTCAAGTCGTCGACCGTCCGAAACCAGTGCCGGGGGACGGCCAAGTCTTGGTCCGCATGCGTGCATCGGCGATTTGCCGGAGCGATATGAGTCTGTACTACGGCGGGAAGCCGCTCGTAGGCGGGGAAGCGGCCAAGACAGGCACCATCATTCCCGGCCATGAGCCTGCGGGCGATGTCGTCGAGATCGGTCCGGGGGTTAGAGGGCTGCAGCCCGGAGACCGCGTCGCCGTCTATCTGGCCATTGGCTGCGGGCATTGCACGTA
The DNA here is from genome assembly GCF_016586185.1 of Paenibacillus sp. EPM92. NCBI lineage: Bacteria > Bacillati > Bacillota > Bacilli > Caryophanales > Paenibacillaceae > Paenibacillus > Paenibacillus sp. EPM92. The sequence continues at coordinate 59,252 of NZ_BCPS01000096.1, read as the reverse complement.
CTGCCTGAGCGGTTATTTATCCTTGTGTTCGCAGTGGAAATGTGTCGGTTTTGACGTGGACGGCGGAGATGCCGATTATATGGTCGTCCCGGCGCAAAATTGCCTGAAGCTTCCCGATCCGATGTCTTATGAAACGGGCGCTCTTCTGCTGGACAATATGGGGACTCAATATCACGCGCAAAAAACGTTGGGCGTATCCGGCAACGATACGTTAGCGATTTTCGGTCTGGGACCGATGGGCAGCGCCGGGGTATTGATTGCAAAAGCGCGTGGAGCCCGAGTCATTGCCGTCGACGTACTCGATTCCAGGCTTGAAATGGCCAAAGAATTGGGAGCGGATGTCGTCATTAACAGTACGAAAGAAGATGCGGTAGAAGTTTTGCGCGAATTGACGCATGGCGAAGGGGTAGATAAGGCGATTGACAGCTCGGGGAACCCTGCCGCCCAGAACGCCGCTCTGGATAGCGTGCGTAAGATGGGGTCCGTTGCTTTGATCGGCGAGACGAGTGCGACTACGATAAATCCAAGCGAACAAATGATCCGGAAATTATTGAAAGTGTACGGTATTTGGATTCACCCGATTTGGATGTTCGAGGAAATCGCCAAATTTGTTATCGACCATAACATTCCGGTGGACCGGTATATTACCCATAGATTTAATATTGAACAGGCTGCCGAAGCCTTCCGCCTGTTTGATGAACGAGTCACGGATAAAGCCGTCTTTGTCTGGGATTGACCTGCCCGGAAAGGAAAGGCATTTTCCTTGAAGACGCATGCGCTGCCCCCGGAAGTCGTGAATTTGATAGGACCCGGCTCATCGTTTGATATCGGGGGCAGCCCGTGTACGCTAAACCATATTGGAAGGGACTGCTTGTCTACATGACCCAAACCCAATTTTTTATCGGGATCGACATCGGTACTCAGGGAACCAAGGTCTCTTTAGTTAATGATGGAGGCAGCATCGTAACGAATTCATTTGTGCCCTCGAATCTGATACGCCTGGACCACGGGATTGTCGAACAAATGCCTGAAGAAATGTTCGCTTCTGTCGTAGACGGGATGACCGAAGTGATGAAACGCTCGGGTGTCGAGCCCGGCCAAGTCGCTGCCATCGGCCTGGATGGACAGATGGCCGGCATTATGGGGATCGATCGCGATTGGAATGCGGTAACACCGTATGATTCATGGCTGGATACCCGATGCGAGAAATATATGCCCCTGATTAAAGAATGGGGGGAAGAGCCGTTTATCCGGATTACGGGCTGCCCGGTTACGTATGCTCACGGCCCCAAGGTGTTATGGTGGAAGCACGAAAGGCCGGAAACTTATCGTAAAATTGAAAAATTTGTCCTTCCGACAGCTTATGTTGCGGGGCGTTTGGCGGGGCTTAAAGCGGATAACGCTTTTATAGACTATACCCATCTGCATTTTTCCGGCTTCAGTGACGTCTCGAATCATTCGTGGTCGGACGATTTGCTCGATGCTTTCCAGGTCAGCAAAGACAAGATGCCCCGCATTGTCAATCCGTGGGACATCATTGGATATTTATCCAAATGTTATGCCGACAAGTGCGGTTTACTGGAGGGCACTCCGATCGTGGCCGGTTGCGGGGATACCGCTGCTACCATTCTCGGAGCCGGCATTACGACCAAAGGCGCCATTCTGGATGTGGCGGGAACCGCGTCCGTGTTAAGCTGCTGCGTAGATGAATATAAGCCGGATGTGAATACGAAAACATTAATTTACGCGCGCTCCGTCATTCCCGGGCTATGGAATCCGCTAGCTTATATCAACGGGGGAGGGCAATGTTTGGCGTGGTTTAGAGACCTCCTTGCAGCGCAGGAAGGGAGCCTCCCGTTCGATGAATTAAATGCGCAGGCGGCTCATGTAAGGGTGGGAAGCGACGGGATTTTTTTATTCCTCATTTTGCCGGAAGAGCTTGTCCCAACAATCCCTTCTTGAGAGGCAGCTGGCTTGGACTCAATTGGTCGCATCGTAACGGCCACATGTACCGGTCGATTCTCGAATCGATTGCTTACGAATATCAAGGTTATTTGGCTACGCTGAAACAGTTGATTCCAGGTCTTCACTTCACCCATGTCAATGTCGTCGGAGGCGGGGCCAAGAGCGAGCTGTTCAACTCGATCAAAGCCGATGTAATGAACGTGCCCTATACGACGCTAAACAACAGCGACACGGCTACAGTTGCGACTGCCGTCATTGCGGGGTATGGCGTCGGGTTCTATCCGGATATCGCGGATACGATGAACCGCATGGTTTATCCCCATAGCACGGTGGCGCCTAACCCTCACCATATAACGAATTACCAAAGCTATGCAGATTGTTATCACATGCTTGTTGAAAAATTAACGCCCATTTATAAGGCCATGGATGAAGGACGTGGTACGTTTGGCCATTCACACCGTGTTAGGTCCGATTCATAACGAGCAATTAGGTTTTTGCCATAGCCATGAACATTTATTTATTGCGGACGGGCAGCCGGCCCGTGTCAATGCGGCTCTGCGAATTGACGATATCGCCTTAACGATTCAAGAGCTGCTGCTGTTTAAGGAGGTTGGGGGACGCAGCCTTGTAGATGCTCAGCCTCTGGGATGCGGCAGGATGGAGAAGTCCCTGGTCTTGGCAGCCCAGGAGACGGACACCCATATCGTGGCCTCCACGGGATTTCACAAGATGATATTTTACCCGTCGGAGCATTGGATTCACACCTATGATGAAGCTGCGCTATACGAGGTGTTTGTGCACGAATTAACCGTCGGCATGTACACGGGAACCGATCGCGGAGAGCCGAATGATTTCATTGATGCGCAAGCCGGGGTCATTAAGACGGCGATCGATGAGGAACGGATACAAGATCCCGAGAAGAAATGGTTTCGTGCCGCCGCCAGGGCCGCGGTTGAAACAGGCGCCCCTCTGATATGCCATACCGAATCCTGTGTCCAAGCCGTTCAGTTGGTCGACTTGTACCGGACGGAGGGCGTGCCGGCGAATCAAATCATCGTCTGTCATTTAGACCGCAATCTGGGCCAGCTTGAAATTCATAAACAGCTGGCTGATCTTGGCGTATATCTGGAATACGATACGATCGGCAGATACAAGTATCATAGCGACGAAGAGGAAGCGGATTTAATCAGGCATATGGTGGAAAGCGGATATGAGGATCTTATTTTATTAGGACTGGATACGACCCGTCATCGGTTGCGAAGTTACGGCGGGACGATCGGGTTAGATCATCTTTCGCGCCGGTTTTTGCCGTTATTACAGCAATATGGAGTACCGGAAGCGGCCGTTCGTAAAATGATGGTACATAATCCGGCTCAAGCGTTTGATATCAAATGAGGATGTGAATGGACATGAACCGGAAGGTTCTGATCACCCCCCGTTCCTTCGGGAAGAGCAGCTCCGAGCCGTTGGACAGGTTGAAGGATCAAGGCTATGAAATTGTGATGAACCCATATGGAAGAATCATGAGCAAATCGGAAATGATCCCGCTTATGCATGATATTGACGGCATCATCCTTGGGGTCGATCCTTTGGACAAAGAGGTGCTGCAGCACGCCCCCAACCTTAAAGTGATTTCGAAGTATGGGGTAGGAACGGACAATATTGATTTGGACTATGCCAGGGAGCGGGGAATTCCGGTTACGGTTACTGCCGGAGCCAATAAGGAAGCGGTTGCCGACTATGCCATGGCTTTAATGCTGGGCGTCGCCAGAAGAGTGCCGATGATTGACAAGGCATGCAAGAAATCGAATTGGGGCAAAACGACGACAATTGACATGTGGGGAAAGACACTGGGTTTAATCGGCCTTGGCCATATCGGTAAAGGAGTTGCGATCAGAGCGAACGGCTTTCATATGAAGGTGCTGGCCTATGATGCTATTAAAGATGAAGCCTATGCGAAGCAGCATCAGATTCAATATGTATCCCTGGAAACGCTGATCAGGGAGTCGGATTTTATCAGCATGCATTTGCCGTTAAACGAGAACACCCGCCATATCATCAGCTATCCACAGTTTGAAATGATGAAAAAAACGGCGGTGCTTGTAAACACGGCGCGTGGCGGTTTAATCGATGAAGAAGCGTTGGTTCACGCCTTGCAAGAAAATAAAATTTGGGGCGCGGGCATTGACGTATTCGAACAAGAGCCTCCAAGCCATAAATCGTTTTTCGAACTGGACAATATCATCATCGGCTCACATTGTGCCGCATCTACTTATGAGGCGATCCATGAAATGGGAATGATGGCTACAGCCAACCTCATCCATTATCTGTAGAAAAAACTAGAGGTGATGGCAATTGTGCTAAGCGATAATAACGGACATTTGTTTGCCGACGAAAGAAAAGACCGGATTCTGCAGCTGATTGAAACCCGGGACAAAATATCCGTACCGGAATTGGTGCGGCAATTTAACGTATCTCCGGCCACGATTCGAAATGATTTAAGGGAATTGGAGCAGTTAGGCTTATTAAGAAGAATACACGGCGGAGCTCTTTCGATGGATGTGCCTACGGTCGGTTTTGAAAAAGGAAATGAAATGAAGAACCAGAAATTTCTGAATCAAAAGCACTCCATTGCCAAAAAAGCAATGGAGTTTATTGAAGACGGGGATGTCATTGTGTTAGATGCAGGGACGACGTCCATAGAACTGGCCAGGCTGATTCATAAACGAAGCAATATTACGGTAGTCGTCAACGATCTGGATATTGCGGAATGTTTCGAAGGGGTTGACGGCATTCAAGTTCTGGTCATCGGCGGCATCGTAAGGAAAAAATTTCATTGCACGGTCGGCCCCTTCGCCACAAAAATATTGAACGAGTTAATTGTCGACAAAGTATTCCTGTCCACGAATAGCTTCAGCCTCGAGAAAGGGTGTACGACACCGGATGTCAGCCAAGCGGAAATTAAACATACGATGGCGAAAATCGCCTCGAAAGTGATCGTGCTTTGCGACAGCAGTAAAATCGGCGCCAATTCCTTTGTGCAGTTTGTTCCGATCACGGAGATCGATGTGCTGATCACCGACCACCACATCGAGGAACACATTTTGCAGAAACTCGAAGAATCCGGAATTGAGATTATCGTGGCAAAGGGGAGTTAGGTGCAGCGGTTCCGTGCTAAGTGACAATAACCTTAATCCCCAGGCTTGTTGCTTGCTCCAAGTCGCTTTGCGCGATCCCTTGATCGGTGACGAGCGTTGTAATTTCGGACGCAGAAGCAAAATGGACAAATGAGGTTTTGCCTATTTTGCTGCTGTCGCATAATAAGATGGCTTCATTGGAAATTTCCACGAATTTCTTTTTGATTTCGGCCTGGTTAATATCCGGTGTGGTGCATCCGCGATTGAAGCTGAATCCGTTGGCAGCCAGAAAGACTTTATCCACATTGATTTCAGACAACATTTTTAAAGCGAAAGGACCGACGGTTGACCTGAATTTTTTCCGTAAATTTCCGCCAATGAGAACGACCTGGATATTCGGATAGTCTTCCAGGCATCTGGCAATATCGATGTCGTTGACGATGACGGTTATATTCATGTTTGTTAACATTTTGGCCAATTCCAACGTCGTTGTCCCCGTATCCAGGATGATGATATCGCCTTCTTCAATAAAGTCTAAAGCCGCCTTGGCTATTAATCTTTTTTGTTCGATATGTTCTACCATTTTTTGTTGATAAAACGGTTCAAAGCCTACTTTAGGCGTCTCGATGGAAATGGCCCCGCCGTGCGTTCTTTTAATGAGCTTCAGCGTCTCCAAATCGCGAAGATCATTACGTATCGTGGCAGGAGAAACTTTAAAATGCTGAACCAGCTCGGGAACGAGGACTTTTCCCTTTGTATTGATGAGCTTAACAATTTCATTTTTTCTTTCTTCTGAAAAAAGACTGTTGGAATCGTTATCGAGTTCTTTCACATTCATCATCCTTTATTGTTGATATGTACATTTATTTTACCATTATAACAGCCAATAAAAAAGAATCTTTTAATTATTTTCATTTCTATTCTCTTATTTAGTATAAACACTCTCGGCACAGCGTATTCCATTTATAGAATAGATAAGGAGAAAAATCCTATGAATCCTAAGCAGAACGTGATTAATAAAATTCATCAAACCGGTATTGTTAGCGTCGTCAGGTCCGAAACTAAAGAACAAGCTTACCGAACGATTGAGGCATGCCTGGCAGGCGGCATCTCGGCCATCGAAGTCACGTTTACGGTTCCGAATGCACATCACATCGTTGAAGATTTGGCGGGTAAGTATTCGCACGATGAAATGATACTGGGAGCAGGCACCGTATTAGATGCGGAAACCGCAAGAATTGCCATTCTGTCGGGAGCCCGATATATCGTCATGCCTTACTTCAACCAAGACGTTGTCCGCATGTGCAACCGGTATGCCATTCCTTGCATGCCCGGGGTCATGACCATCAAAGAAGTAGTCGAGGCTATGGAATCCGGGGTGGAGATCATGAAGCTGTTCCCCGGCGAACTGTTCGGTCCAAGCATGATTAAGTCGATTAAGGGGCCTCTTCCCCAGGCTCAACTGATGCCTACCGGCGGAGTGGATCTGGATAACGTCGGCGAATGGCTGGAGGCCGGGGCGATCGCGGTTGGAATCGGGAGTCATTTGACGCGCGGAGCGCTGCGCGGGGATTACGCTTCGGTAACCGAGATCGGGAAAAAGTTTGTTGAAAAAGTAAGGGAAACGAGAAACAAAATGAAAACAAAAAATCGTTGACATGATACATAACAATAAAATATAATAATATACGAGAACAAAAGATAGAAATAAAAAGGAGTGGAGAGCTTGAGAAATACAGAAATTGGAGTATGCGTGATCGGTTCCGGCAGAGCCGGGATGATACACGCCGCCAACTTTAGAAGAAATGTACCTCACGCATCTTTAGTCGCCGTGGTTGATCCGAATGAAGCCGTGGCGAAGCAGGCTGCCGAAAGTCTGGGCATTGATACTTATTATACCGATTATAAAGAAGCGCTAAAAAGCGATAATATCGATGCGGTTATCGTCGTAACGCCAACTATTTTTCATAGAGATATCGTCGTAGCGGCAGCCGAAGCGGGTAAACATGTTTTTTGCGAAAAGCCGATGGCCATGAACGCTAACGAATGCGAGGATATGATAGCCGCAGCGAAGAGGAATAAGGTGAAACTTCAGATCGGGTTTATGCGCAGATTTAACGATAGCTTTATTCAAGCCAAAGAGGAAATAGACAGCGGGGCAATCGGAGACGTCGTGCTGGTTCGTTCCTTGACCCGGGGACCCAGCATTCCGCAGCCGTGGATGTACGATCTTTCAAAAAGCAACGGCCCGCTGGCCGAGGTTAACAGCCATGATATCGATACGCTGAACTGGTTTGTCGACGCCGATATAGAAAGCGTATTTGCCCTTGCCGGCAATTTCAGATGCCCGCAAGCACAGGCGGAATTTCCCGATTTCTATGATAACGTGGTGCTAACCGCCAGATTTGCGAATCAGAAGCAGGGGATGATCGATGGAGCGGTATCCGTCAAATATGGCTATGATTCCCGTGTGGAGATTCTTGGAACGGAAGGCGTCATATTCATTGGTCAAGTGCATGAGAAGACCATCGTAACGGCCAATCGGAACGGGTTGACCCGTCCTGTGATGAACAGCTGGAGAACGTTGTTCAGCGATGCGTATTTGGCGGAGGATGTGCATTTTATCGAATGCATACTCGAAGATAAGGAACCTAAAGTATCCGGGAATGACGGGAAAAAGGCAGTCATGGTCGTCAATGCGGGCAATCAGTCCATTAAGGAAAGAAAAGAAATCCTGTTATCTTCCGTATTAGCGGTAAAAGCGTAATTCCATTTATCTTCCCATGAAAAGGAGATTAACAAGATGATCCTGCCTGCAAAAGCGACCCAGCCTACGATGTATTTTATCGGCGTGACCACGACGCAATCTTCAATTATGAAGCTGTTCCCCTTATGGGCGAGAGAGCTTGGACTGAAAGATGCGGTCATTAAAGGGATTGATATCGACATTCATGCCGACCCAGAGCAGTACCGCGAGTGTGTCCGATTCATTAAAGAGGACCCCCTGTCGTTAGGCGCGCTGGTCACTACACATAAGATCGATTTATATCACGCCGCCCGGGATTTGTTTGATTACCTGGATCCTTACGCGACGATGTTCGATGAAATTTCATCGATTTCCAAACAAGACGGCAGGTTGGAGGGGTATGCCAAAGACCCGATCTCCAGCGGACTGTCTATGGAAGCCTTCATTCCGGTTAACTACTGGAAGCGTCACGGCGGCGAAGCGCTGATTATGGGAGCCGGCGGAAGCGCACTGGCCATCAGCTCTTATTTAACCAGAGCGGATCACGGCGACGATGTTCCTTCCAAGATCATCATCAGCAACCGGAGCGAAGCGAGGCTGTTATCGGCTGAGAAATTGCTAAGCAACATCGATACGAAAGTAAAGTTTGAATATGTGTTATGTCCAAATCCGGCGGATAACGACAGGCTGCTGAAAGCTCTGAAGCCCCGGTCCCTCGTCATTAATGCGACGGGATTGGGCAAAGACCGGCCCGGATCGCCGTTAACCGACCCATGCGAGTTTCCGGAGCACAGCCTGGTTTGGGAATTGAATTACCGCGGAGAATTGGATTTCATGCATCAGGCGCTGAAGCAAAAGGAACAGAAGCAGCTTCATGTCGAAGACGGCTGGATTTATTTTATTCATGGATGGACGCAAGTCATTGCGGAAGTGTTTCATATGGACATCAAGGGCGATACGTTCGACAAGCTGGAAAGCATTGCGATGGACTTGAGAACGGTAAAATAAATCGGGAGGGTGAGCAGGTACATGGAGAATCTCGAGCAATACTTACAACCATTTTCCGTTTATTTCAGCTTAAACAACGGGTTATCCGATACCAAAGCTTCGATAAAAAGAAATTTGTCCAAAATGAAGGGGATGTACGCGAACGAGCACGCTTATGAAGCGATGACGGTAAACGCCGACCCTCTCATTTACGAGTTTCATGAGTTGGGTGTGCCGGAGAAACCGGGCAATCTTGCCTTTGGAACGAGTATCGTCTATCCGGGTAAAGTGGGCGATGAATATTATATGACCAAGGGACATTTTCATACGATTTTGGATACGGCCGAGGTGTATTACTGCCTGGGCGGTAAAGGTTATATGCTGATGGAGAGCCCGGAAGGCGATTGGGCTGCCGAGCCATTCACGCCGGGGAAAGCGGTGTACGTACCTGGAAGGTACGCGCATCGAAGCATCAATACCGGGACCGAACCCCTGATCACGTTTTATGTGTTTCGGGCGGATGCCGGGCATGATTATGGAACGATTGAAAGCAAAGGGTTCAGGAAGATCGTGATCGAGCAAGCAGGGGAAGCCGCAATTGTAGATAATCCGAAGTGGAATAACTAACCCTGCTGCGTGTTGAATTTCTATTTATTATTATTTATTCCACAATATATTATAATTTGTTCTCAATTTTAGTGAATTGTTTTCATTTGTAGAGATGTTATGATGGATTTAAAGATATCGACAACAAATTTACGGTTTGGGGAGGTTCTCATGAAATTCGGTGCCAGCACGTTCATTTGGGCATCACCCTTTTCACCTGAAACGTTCCATTTGGTTGATAAAGTGAAGGCGTTTGGCTTCGACATTTTAGAAATTTGCATCGAGGACCCACGGACGATTCCGGCAGCGGAAACCCGTGCGTACATGGAGGCGCGGGGCATCCAAGCACTCGTATGCGGGGCTTTCGGCCCGAATCGGGACATCAGCTCCGAGGATAGCCATGTCCGGGAAGAAGGGCTGGCCTACATCAGAACATGTGTGGACTTCGCCGTACAGCTGGGCTCGCCCTTAGTTTCAGGCCCGATGTACGCCGCTACCGGAAAAACAAGGCTGCTCACACCGGCGGAAAAAAAGCAGCAGCTGGAGTGGACGGTTGAGAACTTAAAGGCGGCGGCTGATTATGCCGGAGAGAAGGGCGTCAAGCTTGCGATCGAACCTTTAAACCGTTTCGAGACCGATCTGATCAATACCGTGGAGCAGGGTGTGAATTTGCTTGAAAGGGTGAATCATAGCAACGTCGGCTTTCTGCTGGATACGTTCCACATGAATCTTGAAGAGAAGAGCATTGGCGATGCGATCCGCGCAGCGGGAAAGCACATCTTGAATTTCCATTCTTGCGAGAATGACAGGGGGATTCCGGGAACAGGCCATATTCCCTGGGAAGAAGTTTCGAAGGCCTTGCAAGATATTCAATATGACGGCTATGTCGTCATTGAGGCATTCACGACGGACATCAAAGAAATTGCCAGAGCGGTTTCCCAATGGAGACCGCTGGCAAGCTCGCAGGATGCAATAGCAGCGGAAGGGATTACATTCTTGAAGAGCGTATTGCGATAACCTGCCAAAGTCAAAGAAAACTGAAAGCGTTCACAGCAAGCGGCAAGCGTCTAATGATAAGGAGCGTAATGAGCACAAAGAAAGGTATCGGGAGGTGACAGCATGACTTTATTGCAAGCGAATAACGTACATAAAAGATTTCATGGAGCAGTCGCTCTGGATGGTGTCCATTTTGAGCTAAAGGCAGGCGAAGTTCACGCGCTTCTTGGCGCCAACGGCGCTGGAAAGTCTACCTTAATCAAAATCATTTCCGGATATCATGCTCCTGACAGCGGAGAGATCCTGATCAATGGAACCGGCATCCGCACGAATGATCCGGCTGCCTCTCACGCTGCCGGCATTGCCACCATCCACCAAGAGCATAATCTGGTGCCGCATATGAGCGTGATTGATAACGTCATGTTAGGACGGTGGCCCGGGCGTTATGGAGTCGTTTCTGACGAAGCATGCAGGAAGAAAGTGGAGGAAGCGGTTTCGCGCGTTGTGCCCGGTCTCGATCTGGATTTGTTAGGACATCAGCTAACACCCGCCGAAGGGCAATTAATCGAAATTGCCAGGGCTCTCTCGGAAGATGCGCGCGTCTTAATTATGGATGAACCGACGACCTCCTTGTCGCCAAGGGAAGTGGACCGCCTGTTTCAGGTCATGCGCGAGCTCAAGAATCAGGGGATCGGCATCATCTTTGTCTCGCACTGGCTGGAAGAAATTTTTGAAATTTGCGATCGGGTCACGGTATTTAGAGACGGCCGTTATGTCGGAACGGAACAAATCAAAGAGATTAACGAAAACATCCTGGTCCGAATGATGGTCAATACAGACGTTCCTGAAGTGCCGCCCGTCAAACGAATGCCGGGCAAAGAAATATTGACGGTTAACAACTTGTCAAAGCAAGGGGTTCTGCAGAACGTTTCATTCAGCTTGCGTGAAGGCGAAATTTTAACGCTTGCCGGACTGGTGGGCGCAGGGCGTACAGAGCTCGTCCGGTGTATATTCGGCATTGATCCTTATGACTCGGGCGAGGTCATGATTAACCGCAAGCGAATTAAACGAAACTCGCCCGCTGCTGCTGTCAAGGCCGGTGTCGGTTTTGTACCGGAAGACCGCAAAGGGCAGGGTCTTGTCGGATTGCTTACGGTACGCGAGAATTTTACGCTAAGTCTTCTGGATTTGGTCGCGCCTGCCGGTATGATTCATAAGAATCATGAAATCGATATATCGAACGAACAAAGCGCCGCCTTGAAAGTGAAAGCCGCTTCGATCGAATCGAATATAATGACGCTATCCGGAGGCAATCAACAAAAAGTGATTATTGGGCGCTGGCTTGCGCGCAAACCGAGCATCTTAATTTTAGATGAACCGACCAAGGGGGTCGATGTCGGGGCCAAGGCGGAAATTCACCGCTTGATCGGAGAATTGGCGGAATCCGGGGTGGCCGTCCTGCTGGTGACTTCCGAAATGCCTGAGGTGCTGCTGCTAAGCGATCGGGTATTGGTGATGCGGGAAGGGAAATTGACAGGACACTTGAAACGGTCGGAGCTTTCGCCGGAACGAATCATCAAATATGCGACGACAGAGGAGGTTACGATTTAAGATGAACATTATTCGGTCATTAGGAGATGCTCTCCGGCGGATGCAGGTGCAGGGGCTATTGTTCGCCATTCTCCTGCTGGGCATTATATTAAGCTTCGCATCCAGCTCCTTTCTTACGGGGACCAACATCATTAACATTTTATACCAATCCACCATTTTAGCCGTTGTCGCGATTGGCCAAACCTTCGTTATTCTGGTTGGCGGGATTGACCTGTCGGTAGGGTCTCTGATTGCGCTGTCTTCCGTGCTTTCAGTTGGTTTAGCAGTCAAATTGGGGCTGCCGGTTTGGCTTAGTATTCTTATTGCCTTACTCGTCGGAGTCGCTTTCGGGATATTCCACGGTTTGGCTGTAACCAAGCTGAAGATGCCTCCGCTCATTGTAACCCTGGCAAGCTTAAGCCTCGCAAGCGGTTTAGCGTATGTGTTCTCCGGAGGTAAAAATATTATCCCGGTGCCGGATATATTCGAGACGGTCGGCAATGCCCAACTATTCGGCGACAAGATTCCGGTATTTATTCCTTTTGCACTCGCGGTCGCGCTCATCAGTTATTTTGTGCTCTCGAAGACGAGCTTCGGAAGAATGATTTATGCGGTAGGCGGAAACAAAACGGCTTCCCGTCTCGCCGGTATCCCCGCTGACCGAATTATTATCATTGCCTTTGTGATTTCGGGGCTTTCCGCCGTTATCGGCGGCCTCATGATGACGGCTCGTCTGCAATCCGGCAGTCCGATTATCGGTGTGGGCATGGAGCTTACGGTAATCGCAGCAGCCGTCATCGGCGGTACGAGTTTGTTTGGCGGCCAAGGCAATGTGATCGGCACCTTATTGGGAGTCATTTTGTTGACGCTTGCTTCAAACGCCATTGTCCTGCTGGCTATCCCTCCGAATTATGACAAGGTTTTCACCGGCGTCGTGATTGCCCTGGCGGCAGCGCTTGATATATACCGGCAGCGTAAAAGCACGAGAAATATGACCCGATTGCATAAACACGCTTCCAATCGTTCCGTTCTGCCCGATAAAAAGCAAGCAACCAAGGAGCAAGGCGCTTAATGAAATGGTGCTTAAGCGATGGTCACCGGCTTATAGCATCATTATTAAGATAAAACTCTTTTGAAAGGAAGGACGTACTCATGAAAAAAACAGTAGGGAGTCTGGCGGCCATGATTCTAATGGCGACAACGGTTCTTTCCGGATGCGGTTCGGGCAGCGATCAGAAACAGCAGTCTGCGGCTGCGACATCGGCCGTGGATTCTTCGAAAGGAGAATCCGGCACTGCCGGAGAAAAATCCCCGAAGGGGAAGAAGGTTGCCTTTCCGTTAATGGGCCTAGGGTTTGAATTCATGGTCATGCTGAACGACTCGGCGAAAGAGGTTGCAGACAAATACGGGATGGATGTTAAAGTATTCGACGCGAATGTTGACGCCAACAAACAAGCGGAGCAAATGCAAAGCATTATCGCGACCCAGCCGGACGCCATTTTGTTGAGTTCCGTGGACGGCGAATTGATCGTACCTTCGATCGATGCGGCGAGGAAGAAAAACATACCGGTTTTCGGCGTGGAATCCAAAATTCTTGGCGGAGACTACTTGACTTGGGTGGGGTATGACAATTACAAAGCCGGCGTCATGGCAGCCGATTATATCGCCAAAGCGGTAGGGGACGCGAGAGGAACCGTGCTCGAACAACGCGGTCTGGTAGGTGCGACGGGGGCGGACCTCAGAAGCTCCGGCTTTAATGACCAAATGGAGAAATATCCGAATTTGAAAGTGGTCACTTTAAATAACGAATGGGTTGCCGATAAAGCATTCTCCAATACGCTTGATGCCTTCACCGCCCATAAGGACATTGTCGCTACTTTCTCAGCCAACGACGAGATGCTGCGGGGTGTCGTTTCCGCTCTTAAGAAATTAGGCAGGGATAAGAAGGTCGGAGAAAACGGACATATTGTCATGATCGGAGTCGACGGTACGCCTACGGGACTACAGCGCATTCGGGAAGGCGTTCAAGACGCTTCTTTGAATCAAGACGCGAAGGCCATGGGGTCGGAAGGCATGGAAAGGGTAGCCAAGTATTTCAGCGGTGAAACCAAGTTCGAACGCGATACGATGATTCCTCCTTCTATTATAGATAAGAACAATGTCGATGATCCTAATCTGTGGGGCAACATCATGGCTCAGAAGTCGAAGAAATAACATCCAACAAGAAATAATATTCAACCAACAGAAAGGAGCAAGAATGGAATGCGTGTCATTCAAATTGGTTTAGGCTTTTGGGGTAACGGATGGTCAGGCGTCATTGCCAATTCCCCATGGACGGAGCTTGTCGCGCTGGTTGATCTGAATGAACAGACATTGAACACGGTAGGCGACTCGGTGGGTCTCCCGCATGATCGAAGATTCACCTCGTTAGCGGAAGCTCTGAGCAATGTCGAGGCTGATGCCGCGCTTATCGTTGTCCCGCCCGAAGCCCATGAAGCTGTCGCCCTTGAAGCTCTTGAAGCAGGTCTGCATTGTATGATTGAAAAGCCGTTTGCGCCAACGCTGTCGTCCTCGAACAGGATCGTGGAAAAAGCGGAGCAAGCAGGCCGTTATATCATGGTGACGCAAAGCTTTCGTTTCAGAAGAGGCCCCCGGACGGTAAAGCGCCTTATCGAAGAGGGTGCGGTAGGGAAAATTGAGACCATTTACGGGCGTTTCCGAAAAGCCCCCCCATTTACAGGCTTCCGCACTGAAATGGAGGAACCGTTGATTGTGGATATGGCCATTCACCATTTTGATTACATTCGCGGTATTTTTGGAGTAGAACCCGATTGGGTGCGTGCGCGAAGCTATAACCCGAGCTGGACCTGGTACAAAGGCAACGCCTCCGCTTTCGTCGAGTTTGAAACAAACGACGGCACGATGATTTCGTATACGGGATCTTGGGTTTCGCGCCGTCCGCACACGACTTGGGACGGAGCCTGGGAAATTCACGGCACACACGCTTCTATTCTATGGGATGAAAATCGTGTGCTGCTTTACCCGCATGGCAATATCATTGGAGAAACCGTCTTCAAGGCGAGAACGCTTGAAATGTCCGACGATATTCTGGAAGTGACGCTCGACCCTGTTGAAGAAGAGGAGCGACTAGGCACGGTCAAGGAATTTGTTACAGCCGTCAAGGCGAATAAGCTTCCGGAAACCCACGGAAAAGACAATCTGCGCAGCTTGGGACTCGTATTAGCCGCCGTCGAATCGACAAAACGCGGTGGAGAAAAAATCGATTTTAACCAATTTTACAATACCCATATTCTTAAAGGAGGAGTTTTACAATGAAATTATCTTTTAACAGTTGGTTGTACGGATCTGCTTTCGGTTGGCTGCCATGCCGTTCGCTCGAGGATACGGTCGATACGCTTGCAGAAATGGGATATGACGGCATTGAAATCGGCGCCGCAGCCCCGCACGGTTTCCCGGCGCATACGAATTCCGCCCGCAGAAAAGAAATGCTGAAGCATGTAAAGAGTCGCGGGATGGAAGTATCGGCATTATGCCCGGCATTGGGCGGCGGTCCCGGTTATAATCCGGCTTCGCCCGATCAAGAGGAGCGCGATGCCAACTTCCAATATATTTCCGAGTGTCTTCAGCTGGCGCATGATCTTGAATGTGAGCGGGTGATTTGGCTGCCGGGTTGGAAGCGCTACAAACAACCTCGTCAGGAAGCTTGGAATTATGCGGTTGAAGCTCTTCACAAATGTGCGGAGGTTGCGCGTCCGCTAGGCGTTAAGCTGGCGATTGAACCTACTTCGGAAGTGTCGGATGTCATCGAGCATGCGGGCGATTCCCTGAAATTAATGAAAGAGGCGGGAGCTGGCGCCGATGTTGCCGGTGTTATGCTGGATACGATTCACGTCTTCTATAGAGGGGATGATGTAAGGGAACAATTTAACGAAGCGGGCGACCGTCTGATCTATGTTCATATTTCCGATGTGAACCGTGACGCGCCCGGCACACATACCGACTTCAGAGGCGCCGTCGATGAACTTGCATTGATTGGTTATGACGGATGGTTGTCCATGGAGATCGGCTTCCCCCGGCGGGATCGCAATCCTGACGGCATCACCCGGCAAGCTATCGAGTATATGCGGCCGGTCATTGAGGGAACGAAGGATCGTCTTGCCGCTTGGAGAAACTTGCCTAATCGATAAGGATCCACCGTATAACCGCTTCCTCATAGGGAGCGGTTATATGCTTTCAACGAACCCATGAGGGAAGAAGGGGCAGGTTTTCCGATGAATATTTTCACGTTCAAATCCAATCAGGAATTAGACGAGGCGGGAGCCCCCGATGTCACCGTTTTACTGGACAGCGGAGCCGGAACCTGTCTTTCATCCTAAACTTCGGTCAGTGACCTGCTTCGTTCTGGATGAGAGCTGCAGGTCACGGGCCTGCGAATCTGGAAGGCATTCATTAAGGCCATTCCTTATTCGCTAAATATTTTTCTGAATTTGCCCGGAGGTATACCGGTCAATTTTTTAAACAGCAAATTAAAGTATATCCCATTAGGGTATCCTACTTTGAGAGCGATTTCACGAATGGTTAAATTGGTGTACTTCAGGAGTCGTTTCGCTTCGTCGATCCTGCATTGAATTAAATATTGGATAGGAGGGGTGCCCATTTCTTCTTTATAAATATGCGCCAAATGGTAAGGGCTTACATAAACGATTGCGGCCAGATCACTCAAGGTCAGGTCTTGATAATAGTATTCTTCGATGTATTTCTTGACTTCATGAGTGATAGAAGGGGAAATCTTCGGTTTAACCAGATAAAGCTTTCGAATCGTTACAATAAGGATGGTTCTCGTTAAAGATTCGATCATTTCGTTTGAGCCGTACGTGGGATGCTGATATTCGCTATAAATTTCGGAAAAATATCGACTGGTTGAGCTGTAGTCTTTATCCGTTGGAATGACAGGGCACTGGTCCGGGGAGGTTAAATAACCTTTGGGCATTCCTGATATTTGCACATTCGAGATGGAAATTACGATTCCTGAGATCGGTGTCTGGACGGATGAAATAATTTCATAGGAACTTAAAGTTGGAAAAATAACGATATCTCCTCTCGCAACAGTGAAAATCATTTCGCCTATCACACACTGCCCACTGCCGTCTTGTACGAAAAAAATATCGGTACTCTGTTTTTTTCATTCAACGTTTTACTCCATGAAGGCTCCCCCTTGATCTCATACGCTGCAATAAATTTCGGGTCTTCTAGAATTTCGGGAACTCCTATCATTAGGTTTTATCCCCCTAGGTTTACCTTTTAACTATCACAATTATAGTAGAATCAAGAGTGAATTCAAGAATCATCCAGCAATACAACAATAAATTATAACTTTCGAACAATTTAGATGTATTTACCATAAATACGCCTTTTTTTGAGGCGTTTGTATAGCAGGCGACGACTAAGATCAAAATAACGGAGTACGACATCACATCCGGAGGACAGATACATGGCAGAAGCGGTAGGAACAGGAAAAGATTTTTTAACAGCAGTACGGGAAAGACGCACGATTTATGGGATTAGCCAGGAATCGCCGATTTCGGATGAGCGCATTGTTGAAATCATTCGGGAAGCGGTGAAATATACGCCGTCCGCCTTTAACTCGCAAAGCGCGAGAGTGCTTGTATTGCTGGGAGAACAGCATCATAAGTTATGGGATTTGACGAAGGAAATTTTGCGCGGTATTGTGCAAGCGGATCAATTCGCATCGACCGAACAACGCATAAACGGCTTTAGAAGCGGGCACGGCACCGTACTCTACTTCGAAGATATGACTGTGATTGAAGGGCTGCAGGCGAGCTTTCCAAGCTATTCGGAACATTTCCCCAGTTGGTCGCAGCAATCGAACGGCATGCTTCAATTTGTCATATGGACTGCGCTTGAGAACGAAGGACTGGGTGCTAGTGTACAGCACTACAATCCTCTGATCGATGAAAAAGTGAAGACGTCCTGGATCATTCCGCAATCCTGGAAGCTCATCGCCCAGATGCCATTCGGGAAACCGACGGCCCCGGCCGGAGAGAAGGAATTCAAGCCTTTGGAAGAACGGATTAAAGTATCGAAATAATTCTTGTCTTTGAGGAAGCGAAAAACAAGCCTCCGAGCCCGCTTAAATCGTGGAATTTGGAGGCTTGTTTTATTTCGTATTGACGCCGCTTGCTTGCAAAGGATATAATTTTTCTAGTTATTTTTATCGATTTAATTTGTTTATGTAACCGTTTGCTATCAATTGTTTTCATCATCAGGATGACGAAAGAATACGATGCGGTCTGCCCCGGGCAGGCCGCATGGTGCATGGCGAGGCAGCTTTACGACGTAACTACGAGTAAATCTCCCAACCCAGCTTCAGCGTGTTAATAATGTAATCGGCGGCCTCTTCCGGGTCCAGGTGGTCGGTGTTAACGCTTGAATGATTTAATGCGTATAGGTTTTGCCGGGTGTAAAATAAATTTTCAATCTCTTCCAAAGATTTGTTCTGTAAGACAGGTCGGCTGTCTACAATGAGCTGCAGCCTGTCTTTCCAGGTCTCCCAGGTAAGATCAAGGAAAAAGACGATGGACGTGGACAAGCAGATGTTTCTGATTTCTTCCTGCATAAATGCGCCTCCCCCAAGAGAAATAATTTTCAACCGGGAATTTGTGCATAAATTGGTAATATATTCCTTTTCCATTTGGCGGAATTTCGTTTCGCCGAAAGATTTGAAAATTTGCGTGATAGGCATCTTGTACTGCTGCTCAATTTCATAATCGACATCGATAAAATCTCTATACAGTTTTTTGGCGAGAAGATGACCTATGGTCGTCTTGCCCACACCCATAAAACCGATTAAGATTATATTTTTTTCCCGTAAAGGGATATCGGGGTTGTTGTACACGCTCAACACTCTCTTCTGCTTTTAAGTTTTAAAGTGCGGAAGCACGGGTTACTTTCCATTATAAAGGTGTTTTATAATAGGATCAATCGATATATGAACCAGATACTTGGGAGTTTCAGTCAAAAAAGGAGCTGTATAGCATGAGTACTTCAGATTTGGAAGCCCTTAGAAATAAGTTGGACGAAATCAACGTTCAAATTCTCGAATTGATATCCAACCGGGCTGAAATTGTCGAGAAAATAGGCATTGAAAAGCAAAAGCAAGGCATCCCCCGATTCGATCCGGTTCGCGAAAGCAGGATGCTGGAAAATTTAGTCCAGAAAAATAAAGGCCCCTTCGACGATGCAACAGTCAGGCATTTATTTAAACAAATTTTCAAAGCATCCCTGGAGCTGTTGGAAGAGGAGCATAAGAAGCATCTGCTCGTGACCCGAAAGCGAAAACACGAGGATACGGTCATTCACATTAAAGGGGTTGGAATTGGCGGACCCGACAAAGTCCTTGTAGCCGGCCCCTGCACGGTGGAAAGCTATGGTCAAATGTACGAAGTGGCGGCCTCACTTAAAGCGCAAGGCGTTACGATATTGCGGGGCGGGGCTTACAAGTCGAGAACTTCTCCTTACGATTTTCAAGGGCTCGGCAAGGAAGGTCTCGAGATTTTACATAAAGTCGGCGGGCAATTCGGGATGATTACAGTCAGCGAAATCATGGATTCGTCAGAGCTGGAGCTGGCTGGACAATATATCGATATGGTAGAAATTGGCGCGAAAAATATGCAGAACTTTTCTTTATTAAAGGCCGTTGGCGACTCGGGCATCCCGGTGCTGCTGAAAAGAGGTAATTCGGCAACGCTGGAGGAGCTTCTTCTGTCCGCGGAATATATCGTCTCCCGCGGCAACGCTCAGGTCATACTTATGGAGCGGGGCATACGAACGTATGAGAAATGGACCCGGAACACGCTGGACATTTCGGCGGTACCTATACTCAAGAAGGAAAGCCACTTGCCGGTCCTGGTTGATTTAAGTCATTCGACCGGCCGTAAAGATATTGTATTGCCGTGCGCCAAAGCCGCGCTTGCTGCCGGTGCGGATGGCCTCTTGGTCGAAGTGCATCCCGATCCGTCCATTAGCCTTTCAGACGGTCAGCAGCAATTAGACCTTAAGCAATTTGCTGAATTTTATCGGGATTTGAATGCGTTTCAACCGTTCGGATCTTAAGGAGATCGCCCATCGGCTTGCCTTCAAGGCAAGCCGATGGGCGATTTTTTGCGGAAAGCGCCGCACCGGTGCAGGTAAAATGAATGTGGGGCGTAATCAAAAAATGGGCTGCGTGAACCGTTCGAAGAGCTGGGGCATCTAATGCTTAGACAACAAAAGGAGGCAGTTCCATGTGATAACAGAAATAGACGTCCTACTGGCCCAAAAAGGGGACAAGGAAGCATTCTCCCGGTTGGTGAAGGCTTTGGAGCTTCCTATGTATCGAGTCGCCCGATCCATTGTGCGAAGCGATGAAGACTGCGCGGATGCCATTCAGGAAACCATTTTGAAGGCCTATAAATCAATAGCCCAGCTAAAAAAACCGCATTTTTTCAAAACCTGGTTTATGAGAATCTTGATTAACGAGTGCAACCAATTCCTGCGCCAGCGCAAAAGAACGATACCGGTTGCCGTTCTGCCTGAAGAGCATGCCGAATCTGCGGAATATGGCAAGGTGGATTTGTGGGAGGCGGTAAACCGTCTGGAGGATACACTGCGGCTCATCGTGAAGCTGCATTATTTGGAGGATATGTCGGTCGGCGTCATCTCGGAGTTGTTGGACATGCCGGAAGGTACGGTAAAATCCCGCTTGCACCGCGCTCGCTTGCTTTTAGCCGAATGGCTCGACAGTCCAAATGAAAGGAAAATCGGATATGAAACTTGCTAATCTGGAACATGAGCTTGAGCAGGGGAGAGGGCACATGCCTTGTGAGTTACCATCCGTTGTACGTCAGCGAATTGACCAGACACTGGCTTCTCTGCCGGAGCACCATCGGCGTCGTAAGATGAAGGTTTCCTCTGCCTTCGGATTATCGGCAGCCGTTCTGTGCGCGATTATGGTTGGATCGGGCTTTGTTTTTCCCCAAGCGGCTGCAGCCTTGCGTCAGCTTCCGGGAATCGTATCCGTCTTCAAGTTCGCGGGTGATTACGGTTTGAAAGCAGCGGATGAAAAAGGATTGGTCACTGCAGTTGAGCAAAGCATCACAGATCAGGGCATTACCGTTCAAATCAAAGAAGTGATGTATGATGGCTCGAGAATTTCGATTGGATATATTCAGCAGTCGGACGATCCTACCCAGGAAATGACAAGGGGGCTGGATTTCCAAATTAATGGTAAAAGGTATAAGCCCGCCCTTAGCGGTACCGGAAGTCCGGTCGATGAGCATACTTATGCAGGGGTCATCGACTTGATGCCGGCAGAGGATTTGCCCAATCACTTTAAACTGCAGATGGATATCAGCCAAATAGGAAGCACGAAAGGGCGGTGGAGCTTTTCGATACCTGTAACAAAGATGGCCTCGACCAATAAAGTGGTCCTGCCAATGATCACTAAATCGTATGGGGATATCACACTAACGGTGAAGAAGGTTCTCTTCACACCTGGCTCAACAGAGCTTGACGTAGAGGTGAAGCAACCTGCTGATGCCGGCCGGTTTATCCAGTACGATCTGTTCGACGATAAAGGCACGCAATTGCAAAGGCGCAGTGGAAGCGGCAGGGGACAAACGGACGGCCCAATATCCATATCAACCTTCTCACAGCGTTACGGGCCCGTCAGCCCATTGCCCAAAACCATTACGATCCGCCCTTTCGTTGATCTTCCATTCCAAGGACCTTTAACAGAATCGAAGGCGCCTTTAGACCAGATGCCCACAGAAGAAAAGCCGATATCGTTATCGCAGGGAGAAGCCGGTCATCTATTGATCACCCAGGTGGAACGCTTACCCGATAAAACGCTTGTTCACTATAGAACGGAAGGGCTTATTCCTCAGGAGCAGGCAAATCCATTATGGATCGAAGACAGCGGCGGGAACAAGTACCTTCAGCTGCAAAAGCCTTCCATCACCGTGGATCCGGTACATTATAGGTTTGTCAAGGAATTCCCGGCATTCACTGAAAAAGAACAGCTGACCTTCGTCACCCGTGAACTGACCCCGCCAGGATACTTGAAGGAGCTGGAAATCACGGTTCCGCTCGAACCCTAAAATCAGCAGGAGCTTGCCGGGATACGACTACTGCAGCCTAAACAGAAAAAAGACCGTGCGGGGACGGTCTTTTTTCTGTTTCCTTAACGGTTTCGAGCCGCTTGGACGAACTGACGCAGCGCCTGCTCCACGATGGAACGGGGACAAGCCAGGTTGATGCGAAGCCAGCCTTCGCCTTCCGTTCCGAACACCGAACCTTCGCTAAAGGCTACTTTGGCTTGTTTAAACATTAGGGCTTTCAGCTCGCTGACGGTTAAGCCCAAATCGCGGCAGTCGATCCACAGCAAGTAGGTGCCGTCCGGCCGCAGCGGCTTCGCTTCCGGCAAATGCTCCTTGAAATAGGCGAGCGTATAGGATAAATTCCCCTCTACATAAGCAAGCATTTCATCCAGCCAAGCTTCCCCTTCGTTATAAGCAGCTTCCACCGCGTCCTGGGCAAAATGATGGGCCATATGCAGACTGAGCGTTTTGATCCGATGATCGAACTTTCGCTTCATGGACGGGTTGGAAGCCACGATATAGGACGTTTGAAGCCCCGGCAAATTAAACGTTTTGGTCGCGGCCAAGCCGGTAAGCGTGATGTCCGCGAGCTCGGGTGACAGGGAAGCGAACGGGATGTGCTTGTGACCGGACAATGCCAAATCGCAGTGAATCTCGTCGGAAATGACGGTGACTCCATGCTTCAGGCATAAGTCGCCGAGCCGGAGCAGCTCCTCGCGCTCCCATACGCGGCCTCCCGGATTATGCGGGCTGCATAAGAGCAGCAGCTTCGCGCCCCCCTGGAACAACGATTCCAAATGATCGTAATCCATCTCGTAACGGCCGTTGCGGAGCACGAGCGGGTTTTTGGCTACGATGCGGCCGTTGCCTTGGATAACGTCATAGAACGGATAATAGACCGGCGACTGCAGGACGACCTGGCTGCCCGGCTCGCTGAACAGCTCGACCGCTAAGCTTAGCGTCGTGACGATGCTGGGGGAATCCGAGATCCATTTCGGATCGATCGACCAGCCGTGACGCCGCTCGAACCAATTTACGATGGCATCGAAGTAGCTGTTGCTCCGAATGGCATAGCCGTATACGCCCAGGGCGGCCCGTTTCTCCAAGACCGCCTGAACGGCGGGAGGGCTTAAGAAATCCATATCGGCAACCCATAGGGAAAGAACGTCGGAATCCCCGAAGAGTTTATCGTTTTGATCCCATTTGTAAGAGCGCGTATGCCGCCGATCGATACGGCGGTCAAAATCGTAAGTCACTTAAGATCACCTCAGCTTCGTATAATGATCGATTATATCATCAAATGACCGTACGTTCGAATCCGGCGTTTCGCCGCTGCTTCATACGGAGCTTGAAGAGCAGGAACTGCCGCCCGATCCGGTTTATCGTATGCAGCATGGTCTCCCATTCATGGAGTGGGGGTTTGTTGAATATAGCTGTATCATGGAGCCCGATTCGTCGATCGTGGCGGTCGAAGCTTCGAAATTCTGCGTCTGGACCTAGCGGCCAAACCTGAACCATAAAGGAGACTGCCCGATGACCGAATATACCGTAACCCCCTTTCAAAACGAACCGTTTACCGATTTCTCGCGGCCTGAAAACAAACAGGCGATGGAAGCGGCGCTTCTTAAAGTGAAAGCGGAGCTTGGGCGGGATTATCCGCTCCGGATCGGATCGGAGAAGGTAATGACGGAGCAGAAGATCGTTTCCGTTAATCCCGGGAATGTGGATCAAGTGATCGGACACGTGAGCAAGGCGACTCAAGACTTGGCGGAGAAAGCGATGAACGCGGCCTTGAACACGTTCGAAACGTGGAAAAAAACAACGGCGGTCGACCGGGCCTGTTATTTATTCCGGGCGGCGAAGCTGATGCGCGAGCGCAAGCATGAGTTTTCCGCGCTGATGGTGTACGAAGCCGGGAAAAACTGGGCCGAAGCCGATGCGGATACGGCCGAGGCGATCGATTTTATGGAATATTACGGCAGGGAGATGATCCGTCTCAGCGAGACGCATACACACCGGCCTTTAACGAAGCTCCCAGGGGAAGAAAACCGCTTGACCTACATCCCGCTTGGCGTCGGGATCGTCATTCCGCCTTGGAACTTCCCGCTGGCGATCTGCGTAGGCATTACCGCCGCCGCGGTTGTCAGCGGCAATACGGTGCTGTTGAAGCCGGCATCCGTCACGCCGGTCATCGCCCACAAGTTTGTGGAGCTGATGGAAGAGGTCGGGCTGCCGGACGGCGTCATCAACTTTATTCCCGGAAGCGGGGCGGAAGTCGGCGATTACTTGACGTCGCATCCGAAGACGCGGTTTATCAGCTTCACGGGCTCCAAGGAAATCGGACTTCGGATCAACCGATTGGCCGCCCAGACGAACGAAGGACAAATTTGGATGAAGCGCGTGATCGCGGAAATGGGCGGTAAAGACGGCATCGTCGTCGATGAAACGGCGGATCTGGAAGAAGCCGCCAAGGCCATCGTAGCTTCGGCCTTCGGATTCCAAGGGCAGAAGTGTTCGGCCGGCTCACGGGTTATTGCCGTGGCGTCGGTGTACGACCGTATCGTGCAGCTGGTCAAGGAGCAAACGGAGAAACTGACGGTCGGCTTGCCGGAGCTGAACTATCCGTTGGGACCGGTATCCGATCAACAGGCTTACGATAAAATTTTGGCGTACATTGAAATCGGAAAGACGGAAGGACGGCTGCTCGTTGGCGGAGGGAAAGCGCAAGGCAACGGGTATTACATTGAACCTACCGTTTTTACCGATGTGGACGGTAGAGCGCGCATTATGCAGGAGGAAATTTTCGGGCCGGTGCTGGCCATCGCCAAAGCTAAAGATTACAAAGAAGCGATTGCGCTGTACAACGATACGGAATTCGGCTTGACCGGGTCGTATTTCTCGCAGGATGAAGCTCGAATCGCGTATGCGCTCGAAGAGATGCATTGCGGCAATATGTATGTGAACCGGAAGTGTACCGGAGCGTTGGTCGGCGTTCACCCGTTCGGAGGCTTTAATATGTCCGGCACCGATTCGAAGGCGGGAGGGCACGATTACCTCTTGTTATATACGCAAGCGAAACTGACTTCCCGGAAGCTGTAACGGCGAAGGCGCCGGGTAAACCGGCGCAAGGCCATTCTCAGGGCGGAGATTCCGCTCTGGGAATGGCCTTGCGCGAGTTGCGGCTGGTTCATAGCTTATTCGACTTCTGTAAGTTTTCCATGCTTTTGAAGAGCTTATCGATGTCCTTTTCCAGCTTGCTCATATCGTTGAACATCTTCTTCATGTCTTTATCGTCGGCAAGCACTTTCAGGATGTGCTCCAGCTTGATCATGATCCCTCACCCCCGCTTACTAAAATTAAGGCCCGATCCGGCCGATCCAACAAGACGGTCACATGGCGGATTTCTTCTTTCTGCATGGACTTGCTCTATCGTATGCTCGCTTGCGGCGTACCGCTTAGGCTTTGCAAACGAAATGCGAAAGCAGGAATTTGGCGGAAAAATGTCGAATGTTGGATTCGGAACGCAGCCGGGATTAACCGATCCGGCCGGGCGGAACAGATAAACGCTGTCAGAGCAGGCGGCAGCGGAAACAGGCGGTGGAGCTAATGTACGTGGTCCTGATCTATGGGCTGATCGTGAATGTGATCGGGTTTATCGTCATGGGAGCCGATAAAATGAAAGCGAAGAGGAAGAGCCGGAGGGTGCCGGAAAAACGGCTGTTTCTATGGGCCTTCCTTGGCGGGGCGGCGGGCGTCTGGATCGCTATGCAGGTGTGGCGCCACAAAACGAAGCATGAATCGTTTACCGTAGGCATTCCCTTCATTTTTATTCTCAACGTGCTGTGCATGTATTTGCTTCTCAAGTGGTTGTTTTATCCGCGGCTCTAAATGGGTCGGGGAGATGCCGGCCGAAGTTCGTCCTGTTGGATCTGGCTGGAATTGGTTACAATAAGCGCAAAAGGACGACGGGATGGAGTTGAAGGATGATGCGTCTCTTTGTGCTGATGATCGGGCCGACGGCGATGATTTTGTTAGGGCTGCAAGGACTGAACAGCATGCTTTACACGTTTGCCTTATTTTACGGGTGGCTGCTGCTGATTCCGCTGGCGGACGGCCTGCTTCAGAAAAAGAGTACGTTATCCGAAAACTTGAAGCAGCTCGGATTCCGGGTCCATAAGAAGAATCTGAAATACGGGCTTATCTTGGGCATCGTCTTACTGGTTGTCATCCCGATGACGGTGGCCTTGATGCGGCCTCTTCTCTTTGATGTGACGGAACTGAAACCGCTGCTGCAGGCATGGGGCTTCTCCAGGCACGCGGTCTGGTACATCGTCATTCTGGTCGTCGTCAATCCGCTCCTGGAAGAAATCTACTGGAGATGCTACATGTACCGGAAGCTGGAAAAACAGCTGCATGCCGGATTGGCGATCGGTCTCACCTCGATTTTCTACAGCCTGTACCATTTGCTGTGGTTAGTCCCGATGTTCGAATGGCCTTGCGATGTGCTGGCCGTTCTTCTGGTGTTCATGGCCGGTCTATTATGGGGCTGGATGTATCGAAAGCAGCGGTCGCTGCTCGGAGGCTTCATCAGTCACGCTTTGGCGGACGGCGGTATCGTAGCGGTTTATTTGATCTATTTGCAGTAATATACGCACGACAAAGAAGACGGCAAATACTGGACTAAAGTCCAGTCGGCTTCCTTACCCAAGCAGGGGGACGCCAAGTTCCGGGATATGGTAAGTTGGTTGTAATGAACTTGGAGCGATAAAGGAGTGTCTACTCATGAACAAACGGACGATCATCGGAGCCGTTTTCATTCTGCTGGGAGCCAGCTTGTTTCTAAACCGCGGGGCAACGTTCGGAGCAGGCGACATTTTCGGTTATTTCTGGCCGAGCTTATTCGTCATTCCGCTAGGATTGTTTTTCCACTGGCTGTATTTCTCGATGACGGCGCCGCGGGGAGCGGGCCTCTTGATTCCCGGGGGCATTTTGTTTACGGCGGGGATCGTGTGCCAAATCTCCATGCTGTTCGATAGCTGGGGGACGATGTGGCCCGGGTTTATTTTAGCGGTTGCGATCGGGCTGTTCGAGTTTTATTGGCTCGGCGGCCGAAACAAGTGGCTGCTGATTCCGATCAACATTTTGATGGTGCTGTCGGTCCTGTTTTTTGCCGTATTCGCCGTCGGTTCTCTCCTCGGTCAATGGATGGTCAATGGACCGATCGTTGGCATCGTGTTGATCGTCGCGGGGGCTTGGACCCTGATGAAGAGAAAGAGCGGGGCGTAAGCTGGTCGGCAACCGGCGAGCGGCGCCGCTAGCAAGCAGAAAAGACCGTCCGGGATGGAAGGAATCCGGGCGGTCTTTGGCATGGCTAATCTTCGGATACGATAAACTCATCCAGGCTGCGATCCGCCTTCTCCTGATTGCAGATGTGACAGGCGCAGACGCAGTTGACGGGCGTCGTGTGGCCGCCTTTGGCACGGGGGAGCAGATGATCGATCGTATCGCCGTATTCGCCGCAGAAGTGGCAGGTGTAGTGGTCGCGCGTCAAAATGTAAAGGCGGAACATTCTATTGGTATACACGCGACGAATCGTGTGCCGGTTGACGACGACGGCTGCAAACTCCCGCACAAGCGTTACCGCCGTTTCAAGATCCGTTTCCTGCTGCCAGCGGCGGCCTTTATCCGTGCGGCCCCGCATCCAGACGAAGCCTTCGCGGTTGACCCGCAGCACAGACACGTCCGGTCCTTTGGGCCTTGGCGGCGGGATAGGCAGCGGCCGGCTGATCCGCCGCTTCGGCGTAAGAACAAGCGCCTCCTCAGCCGCTGGCCGGGCGGCGGCCCGCTTGCGTGAGCGGGGCCGCTTTCGGGCCCTCGCTTCTTGGCCCGGCGTTTCGCCGCTTTGCGGCTTGCGTTCCATCCGGCAAGCGCGGCATGCGCCGCGGCGGGACGATTTGCCGGAACGTCTGCCGGTTCGCCGCAAAAAGTCGGTAAGCGGCTTCATTTCCTGACAGTGCGCGCATCGTTTATGAGACGGGAGCTCCGCATATGTATACGGTTCCGTTGGCTCTTGGTTCAGCTCTTGATCCACGTGTTCACCTCGACTTGATGTTCGTTTCGACATATTGCAGCGGTCAACACTCATACATGACCGTCCCCGTATGCGTAAGATCGTACCCCTGGATCGAACGAAGCTCTTTCTTGAAAGCATCCGAACGGACAATTTCCGTGATCAGTCCGATCCATTCCTCATTGTGCGGATGTTTCAGCATGACCAGATCATACCGCTCCTGAATAAGCGGAATGAAATCGACGCCCACCATCGACGCTGCCCGCTCGATGCCGACACCGGCGTCAGCTTCCCCGCTCGCCACTTTGCCGGCCACGCCCAGATGGTTCGACTCCTCGTCGTCGTAACCGTTCACATCACGGGAAGAGAGGGCATGCAGCCGCAGCTGCTCGTCGAGCAGCACGCGCGCTCCCGCACCCTTTTCCCGGTTCACGATCCGGATGTCGTCTCTTGCGAGATCGGCCCAACCCAAGATCCGCTTCGGATTACCGCGGCGCACATATAAACCTGCCCCCCGCACGACAAGGTTGAGGACGACGTAGGCATGGCCGATCAGCAGCTTGCGGACATAAGGGACGTTGTACGTGCCCGTATCTCCATCCAGCAGGTGGGTGCTGACGATGTCGGCTTGGCCTTGATACATCGCGATGAGACTGTCCAGGCTTCCGACATGGGAACGCAGCGGCCGATACGATTTCGTCCGCTTCTCGATATGCTTCGTCAAGATGTCGAGGCTCACGTCTTGTCCGGTAATGACAAGCGGCCTGACGCCCGCCGTCTCGCGGATCGTGTCCAGACGCACGGTCTCGGGCTGAGGGACGGCCGGACGCAGGTTCCCGCCCTTCGCTCTGGCCTTATATCGTTCCAAGTCGTCGGCGTCGACGCGCATTTGGCGGCCTACCCGGTACGCGGGCAATTCGCCTTTTTTGATCAGATCGTACACCGTGAGCTTGGATATTTTTAAAATTTTTGCAATGTCTTCGGTTGTATACGAAAGTTCGTGGGACAACAGCTTCACCGCCTTAAGGCTATTATACCGAAAATAAGAACATCCCTCCAGCGATGGCCGAAGGGATGTTCGCGTTGATTATAATTAAACATAACTAATTATAACTAAATATATTTAAATAGAACTTAGGTTGTGCTACAATTCGAGACATGAAAGTAAAAAGAATGGGGGCGCGAAGGGGATGACTGGGTTAATGCGAAGGATATTCATTTGTTTGATTCTGTTTGGGGTTGCGACGATGACGGGGTGTACGGCCGGGAAGCCTGCTCCTCAGGTAGAGCTGGTCGTATCGGCGGCTGCGAGCTTAACGGACAGCTTGAAGGAGGTTCAAGCCGACTTTGAGCTCCATAATCCCGACATCAAGCTGACTTTTAATTTGGGAGCGTCGGGCACGCTGCAGCAGCAAATCGAGCAGGGGGCGCCGAGCGACGTGTTTATTTCCGCCGGGAATAAGCAAATGGCAGCTCTTCTCGAGAAGGGGCTTATCGATGGCAAGTGGCAATCGAATCTGCTGACCAATGAGCTCGTCGTCGTCGTTCCGGCGGACGGCGGCGTATCGCTCGCCTCGCTCGAACAGCTGGCCGAGCCTGCAGTGAAAAAGCTTGCGGTCGGTCAACCGGAATCGGTACCGGCCGGCGCCTACGCAAAGGAAGCACTTACATATCAGAAGCTGTGGGATGCGGTTCAGGCGAAGATCGTATATGCCAAAGATGTCCGGCAAGTGCTGAGTTACGTGGAGACGGGCAACACGGAGGCCGGAATCGTTTATAAAACCGATGCGCTGGCGTCCACGAAGGCGAAGGTGGCGTTCACGATCGACCCGAAAAGCTATAGCGCGATCGAATATCCGATCGGTTTGGTGAAAGCGTCGAAGCATCCGGAGGAAGCGAAGCGGCTGTACACGTATTTGCAGTCTGAAGCGGCTTCGGCTGTCTTCGTCAAATACGGCTTCCGCCTGCCCGGACGATAACGATGAGCAGGATGAATGGGGCTGCCTTCCTTGAGCCGGTGGCCTTGTCGCTGAAGGTTTCGCTAATCGCCAGCGCCGTCGTTTTCGTCGCGGCCGCTTGGGTCGCATGGCGCATGAGTCTGGCGAAATTCCGGGGCAGGACGATCGTGGAGACGTTCATCATGCTGCCGCTGGTGCTCCCCCCGACCGTCGTAGGGTTCGTACTGCTCGTCGTGTTCGGTCGGCAGAGTCCGGTCGGTCGGCTGTTCGAGAACGTCTTCGGACAGTCCATCGTGTTCAGCTGGGGAGCGGCCGTCATCGCCGCCGTCGTCGTCGCCTTCCCGCTCGTGTACCAGACGTTGAAGGTCGGTTTTCAGTCGGCCGACGCCGATCTGCAGGATGCCGCCCGTTCGATGGGGGCGAGCGAGCGGCAGGTGCTGCGGTTTATTACGCTTCCTTTAGCGTGGCGTTCACTCGTGTCCGGTTATGTGCTCGGCTTTGCGCGCGGGCTCGGGGAGTTCGGCGCGACGCTCATGCTGGCGGGCAATATCCCGGGCCGCACGCAAACCGTACCGACCGCCATTTACTTCGCGGTCGATGCCGGCAACCTGGGCTTGGCCTGGCTCTGGTGTTTCGCCATGATCGCGATCAGCTTTGCGATGCTGTACGCGGCGGGCAGGCCGGGTTTCAGCCGACGTTAATGGCGGCCCGCCGGGCAAGCCTTTAATGGCTTCAGCGCGGCGTCGGCATGTGCCCGAAGCGCATCTGGAGAACCTCCTTTTCGATATAGATTGGGATAGGATCCGGATAGGGCGGATACAGGCCGCTGCCGCCGATTTGACGGTTGCTAGAGCGGCTTAAGCCCGGTATAATCGCTAGAGACAGATGTAGTTTCGAGCGCAGCCGCAACCGAGAGCCGCCCCGCTTGCCGCACGTATCGAATACGATTCGCTGCTGACCGGGTCCGGCCAAAGGGGAACAGTCCGCGTTCTCCCGCGGGCACGCTGGAGTCGTCGGCCGGCCATCAAGTCAGGCCGCAGCTGCTCTCGACTACGACCTCATACATCGTCGTGTCTGGCGGCGGAACGTTCCGCTGCAGCGCCTGCGATTGCGCGCTTGAAGCCGGGATAATAGCCTCGTCACTTGGGGAAGAGCTGGTCCGGTACGCCGCAGATGAGGCGACGATCGCTTCCGGATTCGACTGACGGTTCATTAGCTCACAAGGAGGGATCATCGTGACGTTCGGCGCGCGTATGCTGAAAACCGGGATTGCAGTAACCGTTTCCTTATACATCAGTTCGTTTTTGCACATCTCTTCGCCGGTTATTGCCGCGGTGGCAGCCATTTTTGCGATGCAGCCGACGATTTATCGTTCCTGGCGCCACTTTCTTGAGCAGCTGCAGACGAATACGCTGGGCGCGGTGCTCGCGCTTGGGGCAGGTATGTATTTATCGAAAGACCCGTTCGCAATCGGGCTTATGTGCGTGCTGGTCATCATGATTTGCTTAAAGCTGAAAATGGAGGAGACCGTCGGGCTGACGCTTGTCACGGTCATTGCGGTCATGGAAGCATCCGGCCAATGGCAGTTTGCGTTGAACCGCTTTTTGCAAATATTGATCGGGATCGGAACGGCATCGCTGATCAACATTTTCTTCATTCCCCCGAATCCTCGGGAACAGTTCGTGGCGCAGATCGAAAGCGTGTTCGCGAAGCTTTCGCTGCTGCTCCGGACGGCCGTGTCCGACGAGCTGAAGGAGAGCGTGTTTCGCGACGAGAAGCGGAAGCTGGAGGACGCGCTCGGCGGAATCGAGGCCAAATTCAAGCTGCTCGAAGAGGAGTACAAGAAGCTGAAGGGCGCCAAATTCAGCAAAATCCGCGATCTCGTCGTGTACCAGCAGATGCATGCGACGCTGCGCAAGGGGCTTGATGTGCTCGAGGCAGTGGAGCAGCATTATTTTCAGGCCGACCGGAGCGAGGAGATTGATAAGGCCTTCGACCGGCATCTGGAGAAGCTCATTAAGTTTCACGAGCATGTGCTGCTGAAATTTGATGAAAAGCTGAAGGAAACCGAGCCGCCGGAAATCGAGCGCGTGGAAGCCGACAGCAACCGGTTTATGCGCGAAATGATGGCGGAGAACCGGGAGCGCCCGGACGAGGATTTGCGCTTGGCGATCGTGGCTACGTCGCTCTTCGATTACGGCTACCAGATCGGCAGGCTCGACAAGCTGGTGGAACAATACCACCGGGGCTCGTAACAGTGAAGGGGCAAGAGGAAAGTTCCCGGATTTCTCTCTTGGCGGATTTATTCTAAACTGGTGCATTCCCGCAGATAAGCGCCAATAATGATCTGTATGTATCACGAATCGATGTTATCGTGACGGTCCATTTAATCGGGAGGTCCTTTTCTTTGACTGTTTTCTTATCGATCGATCAATTATCCAAACGCCGGCACGAAGCCCCCGACCGTTATTTGTTTCAAGGGATTACCGCAGAGGTCCATCGCGGTCAGCGGGTAGCCTTGCTCGGCGTGTCCGGGCAAGGCAAAACGACGCTGCTGCGTATCATCGCCCGGCTGGACGCCATGGACGAAGGCGGTCTATCGCTGCACGGTCAGCCAGCCGACAATTGGAAGCCGCAGGAATGGAGAGCTAAGGTGAGCTACGTTGCGCAGCAGGCCGTGATGTTGACCGGAAGCGTCGAGGACAACCTGCGGACGGTCAGCCGCTTGCACGGCACCCCGTTTGACCGGGAGCTTGCCCGCACGTGCATGGAGGCATTAGGCCTCGGAGCTCTCGCCTGGAGCAAGCCGGCGTCCGAGCTGTCCGGCGGAGAGAAGCAGCGCACTGCCCTGGTTCGTACGCTGCTTGCCCGTCCCGACGTGCTGCTGCTGGACGAAGTGACGGCATCCCTGGATCCCGGCAGCAAACGCGCCGTCGAACAGTGGCTGAACGCGTGGTCGGAGCGGGAGGGCACCGCCTGCGTCTGGATCACGCACGATTTGGAGCAAGCGAAGCAAGTCAGCGATCGCGTCTGGTTTATGGCCGATGGACAGCTGCTGGAACAGGGCGATACGGCGTCGTTCTTCCGGCAACCGGAAACGGAACCGGCTCGTCGCTTCATCGAGTGGCCTGCGGCCGGAAAGGATGAAGCGAATGTCTAACGCCGCGCTTGCCTGCACCTTGATCTTCGTGGCGGTGACAATGGTTCTATCCATTCGCCAGAAGCTCGGATTGGAGAAAGAAATTGCGATCGGCACGATTCGTTCCGCCGTTCAACTGCTTGCCATCGGTTATGTGCTGCACTTCGTATTCGATTCGCGGCATCCCGCGCTCATCGTGCTGCTCGTGCTGATGATGATCGGCGTAGCCTCATGGAATGCCGGCGGACGGGCCAAACGGCTGAAGGGCTTACGCCTTCGGATCGCGGCGGCGATCGGCTGCACTGAAGCGGTTACGATCGGATTGCTGCTCGTGCTGCGCATGATTGAACCGACTGCCCAATACATAATCCCGATCAGCGGCATCACGATCGGCACCGCGATGATCGTATCGGGCTTGTTCTTGAGTCAAATGAAGCGCGAGATGGAGACGTCGCGCGGTGAGATGGAGACGCTGCTCGCCTTGGGAGCTACGGCCCGGCAGGCGGTTCAAGGCTCGCTGAAGCGTGCGGTTCGCGCCAGCATGATTCCGACGGTGGACGGGATGAAAACCGTCGGACTGGTACAGCTCCCGGGGATGATGACCGGCATGATCGTAGCCGGGGCGGACCCGATCGAAGCGGTGCGCTACCAGGTGCTGATCATGTTCATTCTGGCTTCTTCGGCCGCATTGACAGCGATGCTGCTCAGCCTGATCAGCTATAAGTTATGGTTTACCGCCGACTCCCGGCTTAGGGTCACGGAGGATGCGAATCGTTAAATATCGAAAGCCAGCTGCACCGGACGTTGTTCGGTGTTTTTTGCGTTGTCAGGGCTCGGACTAGTATGCTGACCCGACAGCGGTTTATAGGCCGTTAGCCCGTTCGATTGCAGCAGGCGGTCCAGCCGTTCCATAACCTGCTCGCGGTATGGCTTCGGCGCCGACGGCGAGCCTGCATACAGCTGCGCATACCGGCTTACTAGCGGAGCGTAATGCAGGCGAAGCGAATGAAAAAACCATGATTTCACCGCGGCGGTGTTCAAGCGGAGGACGGAGCCCATTACGAAGGTGGCGCCGCTTTGCGCGATGCGCCCGACGAGCGGCTCCAATTGCTCGGCCCCGTCCGTGATCCAAGGCAGCATCGGCGCCAGAAACACGCCGGCGTCCACGCCATGCTCCCGCAAGCGGCGCACCGTGTCCAGTCGCGGTTCGGGCGCGGGCGACATCGGCTCGAAGCTGCGCCATACCGATTTGTCCAGCGTGTTCACGCTTACGTTCACGGTGCAGCCGGGAATTTTCCGCAGCAGGTCCACATCCCGTAAAACAAGGGGGGAACGGGTTGTAATGCTGGCCGGAATATGATAGGCGGCCAACACTTCAAGGCATTGGCGCGTAAGCTGCTCGTTCTTCTCGAGCGGCTGATAAGGATCGGTGGCGGTCCCGATCGCCACTTTGCCGATGCGGCTTCGTCCGTTCTTCTGGCGAAGCATGCGTTCCAGCTGCGATTCCAGCGCCGCGGCCGCATTTTGCTTGAACAAGATATGGCGTTGGAAGGTATCGTCCGTATCCAATCCCAGGAATGTATGAGTTGACCTGGCATAACAGAAACTACAACCGTGCTGGCATCCGCGGTACGGGTTAATCGACCAGTCGAACGGCATCGAGGGACTTTTGACGGGATTCAAAACCTGCTTCGCGTTTATCGGCTCATAGTTCGCTCTCATATCGTACACCTCGAAAGGAAGGATTGACAAGAACATATGTTCTTATTTTTATCATATCGCAGCTTTACTTCCTTTGCAACAAGAACTGCAAAACGGTAAGGAGGATGGCAGAATGGCCAGAAGAAGAAGCAGAAGAACCGTTGTGCCCGGGGCCGGTTACGCCCTGGACCAATTCAAGGCCGAAGTGATGCGCAGGGAGGGATACAGCACGAATTCCGCGCAACCGGACAACGTCAAGTACGAGGTGGCCCGATCTCTCGGCATACCGCTCCAACCGAACGGCAACGGCCATTTGTCTACGGAGCAGGCCGGGCAAATCGGCGGGCAAATCGGGGGCGCGATGGTGCGCGAGATGATCCGGATGGCGCAGGAGCGGCTGGCAGGAAAATAAACGGTTAGCGCCGCGATGATCAAGAAGCACACCTCCCGGGCGGGAAGGTGTGCTTTGGTGCGAAACACCTGTTCGTTACAATTACGCAGGGCACGAGCAGCTTGCATTTACGACCGCTTACTGCTGCGAATGCCGGGCATCGTATTCGTCCGAATATTCGGCAAGCGACTTGATCTTACCGTGGGGATGCGGGGACTGCTTGCGGATTTTCCACTCGTTTTCCTGGCGGCGTTTGGAATGGCTCATCTTCTTTCACGTCCCTTCTCGGATATAGAAGCAAGGTGCTGCCTTTTTAGGATGGCGGGAGGGCCGGTCCTTTATTCTTCATAAACTCCGCAAACGTTGTTGTAATCTATGCTTTGATCCGTTAAAGTGAAGATTCAGGGGGTAGAAGGAGCAACGGGGACGGAGGCTGGAAAGTGAGAACGTTTTTTTGGACAGGATGCATATCGTATTTGCTCATCGGCTTGGCGCATGTCATTATCGGCGCTTTAATGCCCGAGCTGCTTGCCCATTACGGGAAAGATTACAGCGCGGGGGGACAACTCGTCGCCCTGCAATTTTTCGGATTTTTAATCGGCGTGTTAGCCGGTCCGTGGTTTAGTCAGAAGCTGGGCAAGCGGGGCGCTCTGCTGGTTAGCCTGTTCTGCATGGCCTTGGGCGAAATGGTCTTCTTTACGCTGCCCCCATGGGGAATCGTACTCGCCATCGCTCCGCTCGCCGGCTTCGGATTCGGCATGGTGGAGACGATCATCGGCGCCGTCGTGATCGGGCACTTCGAAGAATCGCGCAAGACGGTCGCCATGGCCCGCATCGAAGTGTTCTTCGGCGTCGGCGCCCTGGTCATGCCTCTGCTGGTGTCGTTGTTCATCGCCGCAGGCTGGTGGCGGGGGTCATTTCTCGCCTTAAGCCTGCTGTCGCTGCTCGTCTTCGTGTTATGGGCCGTGCTGCCGCTCGGGCGAATGTCTGCTGTGATGGCGAAATCGGCGTCGAACGCCGTGCAGGCGGGCGCCGTGCCTTCGTTCAAAGGTCTTCCCGGCGGTTTGATCGGGCTGTTGACTTTGTTTATCGTCATCTTTGCTTTATATGTCGGCGCGGAGATGAGCGTCGCGAATTTCCTGCCGTCCATTATGATTGAAAATGTCGGTGTGAAGCCGGAGATCGGCGCGCTTTCCGTCACCTGCTTCTGGGGAGCGATGGCGGTCGGACGGCTGTTCGCCGCCCAATTGGCCGGCCGCTGGGGAAAAGCCCGTTACCTGCTGGTCAGCTGCGCCAGCGGGGCCGCCGTCTTAAGCTTATTCGCCATGGCCGATACGGTGTTCTCGAGCTATGCGCTGGTGCTGCTGCTGGGGCTATTGATGTCGGGCATGTTTGCGGTTGCGCTCGTGTACGCGAATGGATTTTTCCCGGGCATGGAAGAACGGATAACCAGCATACTGATCGCCTCCGGCGGCGTGGGCGGGGCGCTCATCCCGCTGCTGACCGGGTGGTGTATGGACCAACTGTCCGTATCGGTTGCGTTATGGGTGCTCGTGACGCTCTATGTGCTGCTGCTGGCCCTGGTGTACGGCGCATCCCGGATGCGGTTCCGTGCGAAGGCGGCGAACGTTTCGAGTCCCCGCGTGTAAGCGGCCGGGACTTGAATTTTACCCGTGTAACGGAATGGACACAGCGAAATACCCTTTCAACCGGAGCCGCAGGTTGAAAGGGTTTCTTGTTGTTGACACCATAAGGGAAGCGGGTGTAAGCTGCGGCCGAAGCTGTCCGTCGAGACGGCGGCGAAGAACTTCGCAGACACAGCGGCACGCAGTTCGACGCCCAGGTCTCCGAAGCGCTGAAGAACGTGCTTGTCCGCACCAGGAAGCTTCCGTCCGCGGAGCACGCACCGTCCGGCTCGCGCGGCGCAGCGTTACCCCAATAACCAGGAAAGCCCGGATTCGCGCATCTGCGCGTGCTCCGGGCTTTTTATTGTGCGGTTTTGCCGACCGGCGGAGCGCAGAACAAGAACGGCCGAACGAAATCGGGCGCCAACGTTCCGCTATCCTATGAATCCTTGCGGTCGAGATGTAAATCTTGCAGCGTATATTGATGGTTCCAAAGAAATTCCATATCGTATTCCGTCGTATCGCGCAGAATGAATTC
Source organism: Paenibacillus sp. EPM92 (assembly GCF_016586185.1). Taxonomy (NCBI): domain Bacteria; kingdom Bacillati; phylum Bacillota; class Bacilli; order Caryophanales; family Paenibacillaceae; genus Paenibacillus; species Paenibacillus sp. EPM92. The sequence continues at coordinate 21,625 of NZ_BCPS01000096.1, read as the reverse complement.
AAGCAGCATCATCGCAAACGCGAGCGTAATGGAGGCGAACAACATGAGCCACATCAAAAATTCGATAAGCTGGGCCATTGCAAGCAGCTCCTTCCCTTTCCCGGATGCTATCATTCTATGAACGCATCACACAAAAGATGATAAGGAAGGACGCTAAATTTAAGCGCTTTATCGAGTGGTTTCGCCCCGGCTTCGAGACGCTCTATAACGTTTCCGTGTCGCTTAGTATGTTCTTGAAAATTCGCGTCAAATACTTCACGTCCTCATCCGATAGCTTGCCGAAGTAACCTTCCACCACTTGCTTGCGGTGCTTCTTCAGCGATTCGGTAATCGTCCGCCCTTGTTCCGTTATTTCCAGATAGACGACGCGGCGGTCTTCCTCCGAACGGGTCCGTTTGGCGAAACCGCCGGAGATGAGCTTGTCCGACAACGAGGTGACGGCGCCTGCCGTAATCCAAAGCGCGTCAGCGATTTGCGAAACCTTCAGCGGTCCTTCGTTCTCCAATTTTTCTAGTATGATGCCTTGTGAAGCGGAGACCCCTTGAATTTCAAAGCGGTTCCAGCTTCCTCGAATTCTGCGCATTAATTGGCGAAACGTTACTTCCAGTTCGTACAAATCTTGACGGTTTGGCATGGGAACCCCCTGTATAAACATAAGAAATCAACGGGTAAAAAAGCCCGCTGCAGGATAATACGCAAGAACTGGCGGCAGGTTTCAAAAAAGTTGCTGCCGATCATGAATATTTTAATTGACGGTACAAATTTCCTATGATATTTTACAGCTAAATGATTTCATTAATAAACTATTTTATCCTAAATATTTTAGAGGAGGGAACTGTTTGGCTGAAGCGGATCATCGCATCAAACAATTCGAGGAGCTTCTGCATGTCGTACTCCGGCAAACCCGGAAGTGGGCGGTCCCGCCCGAACTGTCCAGACAGCAGGTCGTTCTGCTGCAAACTTTGTACCGTAAGCGGCGTGCCGCGGTGAACGAGCTGGCAGACGATTTGCAGATTTCGGCGAGCGCGACGACGCTGGCTGTGAATCGGCTCGAGCAGACCGGTCATATCGGTCGAACCCGTGACGAAGCCGACCGCAGGGTCGTCTGGCTGGAACTGACGGAGATGGCGGAACGGCAGGTCGAGAAAGTTTGGCAATGTAAACGGCAATTGCTGACACAGTTGCTCAGCAGCTTGCCGGAGGAGGAACAAGAGCAGTTCATGTATCTTCTTCATAAAATGACATCTTCATTACAAGATACGCGACAAGATATGCGATAAGGGTTGAAGGGAGCTCGACAAGATGAAGAAAAAAGCGGTGCTTCTTACCGTGTTGGCCGTGCTGCTCATCGGCGGCGGTGCTGGCGGTTATTACTATTACCGGGAATCGAGCAAATACATAAGCACGGAAGATGCGAAGGTACAGGGCGATCTGCGGGCGATCGGTTCACTGTCTGCGGGCAAATTGCTGGAGTGGCGTTATCAGGAGGGCGAGGCGTTCGCTAAGGGCGACGTGCTCGGGATCGTGGAAACGTCCCCGTCGCGCGGAAATTCACCGGCCACTACAACGGAAATCGTCGCTTCCGAGCAAGGGACGCTCATTCAATCGAACGCCGTCCAGAACCAAACGGTGGCCCCTGGCGCAACGCTGGCGATGAGTGCGGATTTGAACCGCTTGTACATCACGGCCAATCTGCAGGAAACCGAGATTACGGAAGTGCAGGTCGGCAATCGGGTAACCTTTACGATCGATGCGTTCAAGGATGTAACCTTCACCGGGCGCGTAGAGAAAATCGGGCTGGGGACGAACTCCTCCTTCTCGCTGCTGCCGTCCTCGAATACATCAGGCAATTATACGAAAGTCATTCAACGCATTCCGGTTAAAATCAGCATCGACGATTATCAAGGCAAGCGGCTTATTCCCGGTTTGAACGCGACGGTGAAAATCGAGAAATAGCAACAGACACGTGAGCGGTAAGGGGGAAGCAGACGATGAGCGCTCAGAATGAACAGGAGAATAAAGGGGATAAGGCGCCCCAAGCCGCCGCCAAATTACCTGGATTCGCGATGGTGGCGCTAATTCTCGGGGTGTTTATGGCCATCCTCGATACAAGTATCGTCAACGTCGCCATTCCGAAGATGATGTCCGTCTTCGGCGTGAACCAGTCGCAAATCGAGTGGGTGGTTACCGCCTATGCGTTGGTGAGCGGGGCTTTGGTACCGGCAACCGGGTTTTTGGGCGATCGTTTCGGCTATAAGAAAATGTACGTGATTTCGCTCGCTATTTTTACCATCGGTTCGGGGCTTTGCGGCATCGCCTGGAGCAACAACGCGATGATCGTATTCCGGATCGTGCAAGCCGTTGGCGGCGGCGCGATGATGCCGATCAGCATGGCGATGATTTTACGTATGATTCCGGTGGAGCGCCGCGGTATCGCGATGGGCATGTTCGGGATCGCGATTATGTTCGCTCCGGCTACCGGTCCGACGTTGTCCGGTTACATCGTCGAATATTTGGATTGGCGGCTCATTTTTACGATCAATGTGCCGATTGGCATTTTGGACTTATTTTTATCGGCAGCTTTCTTAAGGGAGTTCAAATCGGAAGTGAAACGGCGTTTCGACCTTGCCGGCTTTCTGACCTCCAGCCTCGGACTCGCTTCGCTGCTCTACGGGGTCGGGCTCGTGTCAGAGAAAGGCTGGACGGATCACGAGGTGCTCGCCTTCGTCTTGACAGGCCTTGTCTCCTTGATCGCATTCATCACGATTGAACTCCATGTGAAGGACCCGCTGCTTGACTTGAGCTTGATGAAAAACTGGACGTTCACGCTCACCGTGTCGATCTCGAGCCTCGTCACCGTCATCATGATGGGCGTGTTATTTTTGCTGCCGATTTTCCTGCAAAGCGTCTCCGGCCTATCTGCCGTCCAAACCGGCTTGCTGCTGCTGCCGCAGGCGCTCATGTCGGGGTTCATGATGCCGATAGCGGGAGCGTTATACGATAAAATCGGGGCCAAAGCGATTGCGGTTATCGGCATGCTGATCACGGCTTATGCGTTGTATTTGACCTCGCAGCTCAGCATGGAAACGTCGCACGGCACGATCGTCTTCTGGATGTGCCTGCGGGCCGCCGGAATGGGCTTGATGATGATGCCGATGCAAACGGCGGGGATGAGCACGGTGCCGATGGACAAAGTCGGGCAAGGAACCGCGCTGTCCAATACGATCCGTCAGGTCAGCGGTGCGTTCGGCATCGCCTGGTTGTCGATGCTGTTCACGGACCGCCGGAATTTCCACAGCGCGAGCTATGCGGAGCAGCTTAATATGTTCTCTACTTCGGTGACGGATCAAATCAACCGGCTGCAGAACTCGTTCGTGGCGCTCGGGCAATCGGCGTCGCAGGCCAGGGCCAGCGCGCTCAGCTACGTGGCCGGGCAGGTGCAAATCGAAGCGACGATCACGGCGCTGGACGACGTGTTTATTTTAACGGCGGCTCTATCGCTGGTGGCGCTGGCGCTGTCGCTGTTGATCAAGGAAAAGAAGCGCAAAGGCGAACCCGGCATGCCGATGATGGGCGAATAACGGGAAGGCCGACAGGAACGGAACAGGCGAAGCAAAGGAGCGAATCTGGAGATGGCACAATCAACGAATCATAAACAAGCCGCGTCGCGAGCTATGCTGGCGGTACTCATGGTCTTGCTGACCGGAGCTGCCGCAGCGGGCTGCTCGAACGCTTCCGCCGGATCGGACGGAGCGAAGATCGTCACGGTAGCGCGGGCGGCGACGGCTGAGATCGACGGCAAGCTGGAGCAGGAGGCCGACATCGTCGCATCCTCGCAGCTCAACATCATCTCCAAGCTAGGCGGGGACGTCGTCGAGGTATTGAAGAAGAAAGGCGATAACGTCAACCGCGGAGACGTGTTGTTCAGACTCGATGCCTCCGATATGGAGCGCAATCTGGAGAAGACGAGGCTATCCGGCGAAAATTTACAAGCGCAGCTCGATAAGAACGCAGCCGAGTTATCGACGAACAAGCAGGTGCTGCGCAATACGGTCGAGAAGCTGAGCCTGCAAATTGCCGATATCGAGAAGTCGTACAACAGTGTGAGGAACGATTACGACGCGGGAACGGCGACGAAGGCGCAGGTCGACAAAATCGAGACGCAATGGAAGGCGGCCCGACTTGACCTCGATACGGCGCAGAAGCAGCTTGCGGGGCTCGAATCGACCGACCCGCTTGCGCCGCTGCGGATTCAACTCCAGAGCGCTGAGCTGTCGATGAAAGATATCGAGGATACGTTAGCCGATGTGGAAGTGAAGGCGCCGATCGGCGGCATATTGACCGAATTGACGCCCGAGCCGGGAATGACGGTGCCGCAAGGGTTTGCCGCCGGTGTGGTGCAGCAGCTGGACCCGATCAAGATCCATGCCGACGTGACCGATCAAGCGGTCAAGCAATTAGCCGGCCGGAAGGAAGTGACGTTCACGCTTCAAGGCTCGGCCGACAGCTTCACCGGCACCGTAACCTACTTGGCCGATGTCATGAGTCCGTCTAGCAAGACGTACGTGCTGGAGCTGAGCGCTCCGAATCCCGACCGCAAGCTGAAGCCGGGGATGCGCGTGAAGCTGCAGCTTGGCGACGACGGGAACCGGCAAGCGCTCACGGTCCCGTCCGCAGGCATAGTGAAGGAAGGCGTCGACAACTACGTGTTCGTGTTGGTCGGCGATCATGTCGAGAAGCGGAGCGTTACGCTCGGGCGCAGTTCGGATAACGGCCGCGAGGTGTTGAGCGGCTTGAAGGAAGGCGAGCAGGTGGTCGTATCCGGTCAGCAGGGTCTGAAGGATCAAGATAAAGCGGTTATACGCAATTGAGAAAGAGATTGAAGTATTGGATTGAAAACATCAATAAAATGAACTGAAATTTGATAAAAACCGAGCGAAGGGAGCGCCGGTCGGAAGAAGAAGACTTCAAGATCAGAGCAGAGGGAGAAGCCGGTGAAGCATTACGGAACGAACATGGTCATCGGCGTTGCGAACGAGACGGGGGCCACGGTCAGCCTGGTGAAAATCGCAACGGACGCGCAGCGTGGGGGCGCGGATGGGGTCGTGCTGTGCAGGCGGAAGCGATCGTCCGCCTGCAGCAGGAGACGGGCTTGGCGCCTGAAGGCGTCGGCATCGGCATCGGCGTACCGGGCTTCGTTGACCATGTGACGGGGACGAGCGTCTTTGCCGCCAACCTCGGCTGGCGCGGCTTTCCGCTGGCGGCGCGTTTGAGCCGGGTGCTCGGCGGGCTGCCGGTATTCGTCAACAACGACGTGCGCATGTACGTAGATGGGAGAAGCGACTGGCGGCGTCCCCGCCTTGCAGCAAGCTTTTGACAACTTTTAGACAGATTCGGCAAACGGTTGTCCCGCTTTCGCTTTCATGTTAACCTTGGGAAGGCGAGATGTTTGGAATGAGTCGGATTTGGGAGCGTGAACGACCCTTGACGTACGATACGATATTTTGGGTAGTGATAGGAGCCGGCTTCGTGTTGACGGGGCTTGTCGGCATTTTATTGATGTGGAAAACAGGCCTTCTCCTGCTGTCCTTCCTGGCAGGCTCGGCCGTCAATATAGCGATTACCGCTTCAGCCGTCTGGTGGTGGGCGTCGGTATTCCCGGGAACGGAGCAGCACTTCGCCCGCATGTTCGGCATTTTCGGCTTAGGGGTATCCTTTGTCAACAACGAAGTGCTCTTGTTTTTTGCACAGCTGGCGATGAAGAAGAAAATAGGCGGCGATCCGCCCCGGGAGGAATATGTCGATTTCGACGATGAGGATTAAGAACAGGCCCGTCTCCGGCCCTTGTAATGATACCTTGTAACGAAACTGTAATCTGTTTATAACAGGTCGTTAATGTAACCCGGCTATACTAAGGAAGACCCCCTTTTTAAAATATATATTCCTTTGACGCCCGCCATCCTCGGATTGCGGGTTTTTTGTTTGCTGTGCATAAGGGGCGGCCGGCAGTGGGACACTGTTGAGGACGAAGGCTCTCATAAGGGAGGTATGGCCGTTGCACGACGTGAAGAATGCCGAATGCAAACGCGTGCTGGAGCGAAGCGATCGGCTTTGCGCCGATGTGGAGGTATCCGTAGAAGGCGAAAAGTCAACCTATGTGGCGCTTTTCTCAGACTCGAAGGATAACGATTTTGATATGGTGATGCTGTTGAAGAAGGACGCTGACAGCGATATCGATTGGTATGATAACGATCTGCATGCGGCTTACGTAGATGTGACCGAATCGCTGTTTCAGGATAAGCACGGCGAAACGCACTGGGGCGCCCGGGAAACGTTCAAGGAGCAGGTGCTCAGCTTCGGCACCGTACGGGCAGATGTACGCCGCATGCTGGAAGAAGCGAAGAAGCTCAAAGTCGAAGCGTGAACGAACAGGAAGGAGCACCGGTCTTGGCGACGGGTGCTCCTTTTTTTGCCGGGCTTTATATGGCGTTTATTTGCGCTTCGGTTTGTTCGGCGACTTGGTCCCGGGCTTGCCTTGTTGGTGGTTCGTCCGGGCCAAGTAAGCTCGTTCCTGACCGTCCCAGCGGACATTGGCGATGAGAAATCCGATAATCCCGAATACGATCAGGCGAACGGTCAGCCAAGACGTAAGCATCGTATGCTGTGTCATCCATTCTATCGCCGTGAACAGCACGGTCAGGGAAACGCCCCACAACAAGACGCCTCGAAACATCACATATTTGGCCTTGCCCATTTGTCTTGTTTTACTCCATTTGACTGCGGCGCTTTCATTCATATCGCGTCGTCCCCCTGCTTCGTTCGTATGGTAACAATCATTGACAACTTATGGTACAATCGGCTATAAGCGACTCGGCCGCCATCCTTTTTTCCGGAATGCGGCGCGGTCACGATAGACGAAAGGAAGGCATGCCTCTTGAGCAAAGTTCTGATTTTTTCCTTACTATGGTGGTTAACAGGAAATCCGTTCGTAGCGCTCCTTGTGCTCCTGATCGTTCTATACGTCTTGGAGCGGCGCTTTATCGGGCTGACGCCCAGCTTGTTCAAGCCGCTGCAGCGAATCCGCCGGCTCAGCCGATTGCGCGACGAGCTGCGCATGAGTCCCCATCACACGTCGACGAAGCTGGAAATCGCCCGTATTTATATGGAGCAGAAGAAGTACGACGCTGCCTTCGAGCTGCTGGAAGATGTACGGCGCATCATGGACGATTCGGCGGATGTGCTCAGCGAATCGGGCATCTGCCAATTAAAGCGCGGCCACCGGGAAGACGGCGAAGCTTTAATCCGGCGGGCGCTGGACATCAATCCACGCGTGAAGTACGGCGAGCCGTATTTGCGGCTTGGCGAGGCTTACGCCGCAACCGATCCCGAGAAAGCAGTCGGGTACCTGGAAAAATTCCGCGAAGTGAATTCCTCTTCTTGCGAAGCCTACTACAGGCTCGGGCTGCTGTATAAGGAGCTCGGGCGCGAAGAAGAAGCCCGCCGTGCGTTCCGGGAGACGGTGGAACTGTACCGGGGGCTTCCCAAATACAAACGTCGCTTCGAGCGGCGCTGGGCGCTGCTCGCCAGGTTCAAATCGTAATGGCGCCCGCAGCGGCCCGAGGCGCGGCGACTCTTGCCGGCGAGTAAGGCGTGAGATCGACTTCGGTCGGACGGTCTTGCACGAGCTGGGCGATCAGCTTGCCGGTGACCGGAGCGAGCAGAATGCCGTTCCGGTAATGGCCGGTCGCGAGCAGCAGACCCGGGGCGCCGTCCCAGGCGCCGAGGAACGGCAGCTCATCTTCCGTGCCCGGACGCAGTCCGGCCCAGGTGCTCACGAATTCGGCTTCGGCTATCCGCGGCAGCAGCGCCGCCGCTTTGTCGTACAGATCGGCAATGACGCGGGTTGTGGCACGTTTATCGAAGCCGACCTGTTCTTGCGTGGCGCCGATGATGTAGCTGCCGTCGTTCTTCGGCACGATATAACAGCCTTTGGTAAAGACGGTCGAGCGGATAAGCGGCGCTTCGGTGCGCACGGACAGGCATTGGCCTTTGACCGGGAACATCGGCAGCGTTAAGCCGAGCGGTTCGGTCAACGACGAGCTCCAGGCGCCGGCGGCCAGGACGACGAAGTCGGCCGTCAGCCCGCCTTCCGGCGTATGGACGCCGTTCACGCGTCCGCTGCCGGAGTCGGTCAGCAGACGGGTGACCGGGGTCCACTCGCGGATGCGGCAGCCTTGGCGTACGAGCGCGGCGCGCAGCGTCCGGGCCAGCCAGACCGGATGGACTTGATGGTCGGCATGCAGAAGCAACCCGCCGCGGACGGCAGGCGTCAGCTCGGATTCGAGCTGCAGCATCTCCTCCGGGCTCATCCATCGTGCATCGGACATCCACGTCAGCCGGCTGCGCAGTTCCGTTTCATCCTCTTCGGTTAATGCGGCTCTGACGATGCCTTCCGGTATATATTGCGGGGTGATGCCCGTCAACGCTTCCAGTTCTTCGGCCCAGGGGCGGTACAGCTGCTGGCTGGCGCGGCACAGCTCGTAGAATGGTCCCGGCTGATGGATTTCCACCTGCGCGCCCAGCATGCCGGCCGCGGCGGTAGAAGCTTCCTGGCTCCAGCCTCCTTTATCAAGCAGCGTGCAGGCGAAGCCCGCTTTGCCCAGCTCGTAGGCGATGGCGGCTCCGATGACGCCGCATCCGACGATAATCGCCGAAGGGGCGTCCGGGCTAACAGGGGTACAATTTGAGACGGTGGTCATAGGAATCCTCTCCTTGGCAATTGCAATGGCTTCGTCCGATCGATCGCTTGCCGGAACAGCTCGATTTGCGCGCCGGGCTTCTCATGCAGGAACACGCCCGACAAAACCGCAACTCCGGCTGCGCCCGTCGCCAGCACCTCTTCGGCGCGCTCCGGCCGGATGCCGCCGATGGCGATCACAGGGATCGGCGACGCTTGTACGGCGCGCGTCAGCGCTTCAAGGCCGCGTCCCGCCAATCCCGGCTTCGAGCCGCTCTCGTAGACATGGCCGTAGAGGACGAAGTCCGCCCCTCCCCGGGCGGCTTCGACCGCCTCTTCCGGTGTGTGGACCGAGCGGCCGATCCGCATGCCCTGCGGCGCAAGCGCTCTCGCTTCGTCCGGCGACAAGCTGCCTCCGCCGAGCTGGACGCCGTCGGCTTGCACAGCCAGTGCCGCGTCCAAGCGGTCGTTCAGCAGGACGGCCGTATGCGGCAGCAGCGGCTTGAGGGTCCGGTACCAGCGAATGAGCTCGCGCGCGGAGCGGTGTTTCTCACGGATGTGCAGCACGTCGATCATCGCAACCGGACAGTCCCGCAGGATCGCGGCAACGTCTTCCAGCTCTTGGCGGCCGGTGGTGACCAAATGAAGTTCGTGCGTGCAGGGGTACGTCGGCATAGGGCAATCGAACCTTTCCGAATTTTCATCGTAGTTTCATCATAACGCTGGGGCTTTACGGCGTCAAAGCGTTTGTTCCACTTGTCAAAAAATGATCACGAAAACTTTGCTTTTCGGCTCGGATGACAGCCTTGACGAGGGAAGGCCCGGAGGTCTAAACTAATAGGAAGGATTGGGCGGAGAGGATTGAAGAGTCATGAAGGTACATAAAGCGTTAACGATAGCCGGTTCGGACAGCGGCGGCGGCGCAGGGATTCAAGCGGACTTGAAGACGTTCCAAATGCTCGACGTGTTCGGCATGTCTGCGGTCACGGCGATCACCGCGCAAAACACGCTCGGGGTTCACGGCATATACGATGTTCCGCTAGAAGGGATCGAGAAGCAGATCGACGCCGTCTTATCCGATATCGGAGCGGATGCGGCCAAGACCGGCATGCTGTCGCAGCCGGAAGTGATCGAGGTGGTCGCTTCGTGCATCCGCAAAGCCGGTTTAACGAAGCTGGTAGTCGACCCGGTCATGGTGGCCAAAGGCGGAGCCAGCCTGCTCGCTTCGAACGCGCAGAACGCGCTGCGGGACAAGCTGCTGCCGCTCGCGGCCGTCGTCACCCCGAACATTCCGGAAGCCGAAGTGCTGACCGGATTGACGATCGGTTCACTGGACGATATGAAGGAAGCGGCGCGGCAGCTGGTCCGGCAGCACGGGGCCGGCGCGGCGATCGTGAAGGGCGGGCACCGAAGCGGCGAGCCGACCGATGTGCTGTTCGACGGCGAGACGTTTCATCTGCTCGTTGCGCAGCGGTATGAGACGCGTCATACGCATGGAACGGGCTGTACGTTCTCGGCGGCGATCTGTGCGGAACTGGCGAAGGGACGCAGCTTGCTGGAAGCGGCGCATACGGCCAAACGGTTCATTACGCTGGCCATTCGCGATGAGTTGGGGATCGGCGGTGGACACGGGCCGACCAATCATTGGGCCTATTCCCGCGAGAACGCCTCCGGCCGGGCCTAGCACAGAAGGAGACCGATATGAGCTACGAATACTTGATGCAGGCAGTATTGTTAATCGTTCTTTTGATCGTCTCGTTCCCGGCCATCTTGTTATGGTCGAAATGGAAAAAGAAAAAGCGGGGATAAGCCATGTACTATGTCAATCAAGAACAAATCGACCTTCGGTTGTCGTTCATCCCGACGTTAATTCAAGCTTGCCGCGAACTGCAGGAGGCTCATTCGACTGCAGGCCCGGCTTCTGCAACGCTCTTGTTTCATTTGGCGCAGGAGCGTACGCTTCACTTGGCGATCGAAACGGTGACGGATATCGGCAGCTTGCTGATCGATGCTTTTATGATGCGCGATGCGAGCAGTTATGAAGACATCGTGGACATTTTGGAAGGAGAAGGCGTTGTTGAAGCTCCAACGGCCGGGACATTGAAGGCGCTCGTACAACTTCGCCGGCTGCTGGCTCAAGACTATGCGGACATCGTGCGGGATGGCTTACATCCGCTAGTCGAAGCGTTGCCTGAGGCGCTGGAAACGTTCGCAGAAGCCGTACCGGCTTTCATTCGCAAAGAAGTGCTGTAATCCGCAGGAGAAGGTAAGCGATTATCCGTGGTGAATAAGTGCGAAGCCGACGCGTCGGCTTCGCTTCTTTGTGTAAAGCGGGAACGCTTTCCTCCATTAGGATTTTATATACATAGTAGTATATTAATTTACTTATCGTGTAATTTCGTATACAATGAGGGTATTCATTGGCGTGTGGAATTTTATTTGTCGAATTGTCGAATAATGGCGACCTGCGTACGAAGGATGGTGAGACCGGATGAACCAAGAACCTGATGTTTCCACTAGAAAAGTCATCATCACCTTATTGAAAACCAAGGGTTCTATGAGTGTCGGCGATTTGTCGAAACGGCTCGGAATAACGGAGATGGCGGTCCGTCGTCATCTGAACACGTTGGAGCGGGACAGCTTGATCGAATCGAGGCTGGTTCGGCAAGCGATGGGCAGACCGACCCATTTATATTCGTTATCGGCAGCGGCCGACGAATTATTTCCTAAGAAATATCAGTTTCTCACCCTGGATTTGTTGGAGGAGCTGGAAGCCGTTTCCGGTCAGGAGCAGGTGAACTTGCTATTCGAGCGCCGCAAGGATCGGCTGATCGGTCGTTACGAGGAGCGGATGGCGGGCAAGCCTTTGACCGAGCGGGTGCTGGAGCTGGCGGATATTCAGAATGCGAACGGGTATATGGTTGAGTTGGAGGAGCAAGAGGACGGTACTTATTTGCTCCAGGAATACAACTGTCCGATTGCCCAGGTAGCTAACCATTACAATCATGCTTGCAGCTGCGAATTGGCGATGTTTCGCAATTTGCTGGGCGGAGAAGCGCACGTGGAACGAACCGAGTGCTTGGCCAAGAGCGGCAACAAGTGCACGTATATCATTAAACCGAACTAATCATCATGAAACCCAAACCGCCCTATCCTGTTCGCGCAGGATGGGACGGTTTTTTTGCCATATACATCAAATCATTCGCGGCTTGGGAAAAAAAGAAGGCAGCCGCGTGACCGCCGCTGCAAATGGACCGCGGCATTCATCGGCGTTGGGGGAAAATACGAAGGGAAGCGAGGTCGACACCCGACCCCGCTTCCCTTCATCGATTGCTACTGGCCCTGCTTGGACAGGCGAATCAAATCGTACACGTTCATCGGCTTATCCGTCGACTCGTCGTACAAATCGCCCTGCTTCACATGGTCGATATACAATACCCCGTCCAAATGATCGATTTCGTGCTGCATACACACCGCGAGATGTCCTTCGGCTTCGAGGATAGCCTCCTCGCCGCTGCGGGTCAACGTCTTTACTTTGATGGAAGCGGCCCGTGTGACAAACCCATATACGTTCGGGATGGATAAGCAGCCCTCGGCGCCTTCCTGGCTGCCTTTGCGTTCGATGATCTCGGGATTGATCAGCTCGATCAATCCGGTTCCGCAGTCCAGCACGGCTGCGCGCTTCGGTATACCTATTTGCGGGGCTGCCAAGCCTGCGCGGCCGGGTACGGCGTATAAGGTTTCACGCAGATCGTCGAGCAGCTTAATAGCGTTGGAATTGACTTGGACGATCGGCTTGCATTTCTCCCGCAAGACCGGGTCTCCGATATTGCGGATCATTTTCTCTGCCATGACTTCACCTTGTTTCCATTGTTGGTAAGCCCAGTATACACGATATTTGTGTCTTGGGAAAAGAGCGTAAGCACCGGATGCAGTTACCGAGCTTTATTCACTTCCCGGGTGTTCGATCCGCCCGTGCGTTGCGTCGTCGCAGCCGATTTGGTGACAGCGGGATCGATGCCGAATTTCGTACGCCATGCATTGTAAGTGGAACCGGTAACGGTGGCGAATGACGGATCTTGAGCCGGCAGCCCCAGCTGCGTACGGAGCGCGGCGACGGCTGCGGTAAGATCTTCTTCCTTCGGCACAATATACGGACTGTCCCAACGCCCGTCTAAATGAATAAATTCAAGCTGCTCCGGCTTCAGCTTCTGGAACGATAAGATGAACTTTCGCAGCGTGTCCACGGGGATATCGGTCTTGACGTTGCGGCCGGCAATCTCAAGAATACCGCCCCATTGGGTGATGCCGCCTAGCGAAGTCATCTGGGAGAGCAGCTTGTCGAGCACGAGCTGCTGTCTTTCGTTGCGGGCCGTATCAGACGATTCATCGGTGCCGCGATTCGATTTGCGGTAACGAAGGAAGTCCAGCGTTTCTTTGCCGCTCAGCGTTTGCAAGCCCTTCTTCAGGTTAATGTCGGTTCCGTCTTCCGTATCTACGTATCGCATATCCATATCGACGTTAACTTCAATGCCGTTCAATTCGTCAACGACTTCGCGAAACCCGTCAAAATCGATGACCGCCATGTAATCGATTGGAACGTTGAACATGTTGCTGTACAGCTGTTTGGTCTTCGACAGTGCGGTGTCTTTGTCCTGATTGTTATAGTACGCGTAATAATAATTGGCTTTATGACTCGGCAAGCCATACGCCTTCGGGTTCATCTGCAGATCGCGCGGTATGGACACGATAGTGGCGGCACGTCGCTCAGGGTTTAGACTGACTAACATCAGCACGTCGGTGTTCATCGACCCGCCGCTGCCGTCGCGGCTGTCCACGCCCGCAAGCAGGAAGCTCATGGGCTTCATGAGTTGAGCGTCGACTATCGGGGCGGAGGCTTGCGCTGTTGAATTTCCGCTCGGCAGAGACATGTTCTCAAGGGCTGTGTCGGCTTTATATAGGAGGTAACCGGCGTATGTCAAAGCTCCGGCTCCGATGATAGCCAAGGAGATTAGCGTATTGCGGACCGTTTTGCGTTTAGTTGTTTTTTTATTTTTTGGCGGGGCAGCATTCCATTTCCTCCCGGACAAGTTGTCGAATACAGTCAAAGATTAGACGCGCGTGCGGCTGAAAAAGTTTTAAAAAAGTATAATTTTCTACATTTGTTACCCGTTCTCATTCACATTCACACAAGTTGACAAGTGGTAAATGTAGGGGGATAATGGAAATATGCCTATCTTACTAAACTAAAGTATATTGAGTTTGGTAAGAATGAATAGTGTGCAGCCTGCGACTGCGGGTAGATCCCATGAAAGAGGAGTAGATGGATGATGTCTTATGAAGTAGCGATTATCGGAGCAGGACCGGCAGGAGCAAGCGCAGCGTTATTTACCGCGAAAGCTGGGAAGAAGACGGTACTGGTGGATAACGATCAGAGCATCACCAAACGCGCTTGGATCGAGAATCATTATGGTGTAGCGGAAATTGCGGGACCGGATTTGGTGGACACCGGCAAAAAGCAAGCTGCCAAGTTCGGCGCAGAGCTCGTCCAAGCCAAAGCCGTACGGCTCGAGCAAGCCGGCGACGGTTTCCGTGTCGAGACGGAAAGCGGCAGCTTCGAGGCCAAACACGTTATTCTGGCAACCGGCCTGTCCGTTGAATTAGCGGAGAGCGTGGGCGTCCGGACGAAGCCGGGTACCGAGCCGCGCATCAAGACGGTCATCGATACACAGGCCGACGGTCGAACAAGCGTGGCGGGCATCTGGGCGGCAGGCACGGTTGCGGGCGTCAGCGTGCATACGATCGTAACGGCCGGGGACGGCGCAAAAGTAGCGATCAATGTCATCAGCGAGCTGAACGGCGAACGTTATGTCGACCATGACGTGCTTAAAGCTTAAGCAATAAACGATTGGAGAAAGCGGCCGAAAGGCCGTTTTTTTTTTGCCCCAAAGTCCTTTTTTATTATACCTGATCATGGGTAGATCGAACAAACTTTCCATGCATGAGGAGCACCCGGACCTGGACTTTTTTCGCGGAAAGAGTGTCAAAACGAAAGTCGCCTACTTATACTGTAGTATCTCATAGGCATTCGTCTAGGAGCGGAAACGAACGGCGGAGGTGGGGCCCATGTGGTGGCAATGGGGGTTAGCGTTTTGTATGGTCGCGTTCTTGGCGGTTTCGGTAACGTTCATTCGCTTCTTGCTCTATACCCATGCGCTGCTGCGGCTGGGGGAATCGTCGATCGATCGTCTGCAGAAGCAAGCGCTGCATACGGTGCAAGAGTCGGAAAGGGTCATCGAAGCTTCTGTGACGCTCATTGACGATCTCCAGCATAAGCTGGATACGGTCGATGCCTGGTTTCAGGCGGCGAACGAAACCGGTGAAGCCGTGCGGCGGGTAACACGGTCCATTGGAGTCATTTCACAAACGGTGGAGGACACGGTATTGGAAGCTAAGCGGGCGGTACATAGCCGGCAAGACACCGTAAACGAACTGATCGAGTGGACGATGGCAGGTCTCGCTATCGCGTCGCGTTTCCAGGCTTCCAGACAATCCAAATCGAAGGAGTGACTTCTCATGGCAAGCGAAAACAAAGGCAAAAATTTCTTGGTAGGCGCGGTTGTCGGCAGTGTGTTAGGCGCGGTTACGGCATTATTGTTTGCACCGAAATCGGGGCGGGAGCTGCGTACCGACTTGGCGGAAGGGTATCAGCAAGTAAGTGAAAAATCACAGCAGGTGGCCGGAGAAGTAGGGGAGAGAACGAAACAGCTGGCGATTACCGTATCTGACAAAACGAGCGCTACGGCGAAAACGATCGGACGCCAAACGTCTGAATGGGCCGGCCGGGCGAAAAATCTCGCGGTTGTGGCCGGTAACGAAGTCAAATCGTGGAGGAAGGACAGCGACGCCAGCGAAGCGGTTCATGCTCCGGTCGCGGCTACGACAACGGAGCTGGAAGCCGAAGCCGATAGTCTGGAAGAAGCTGTATCGGACAAAATGACGGTGTAACCGCTATTGGAACGCGACAAAGGACTCGTGCTTTAGGCACGAGTCCTTCTCATGGTTCTTCTGGAAGATTAGTAGGCCCATATTGTACAGAGTACAATAACTAATAGAATAAATAGAATGAAGAAAAGCAAGATTGTACCCATTCTTGCCATCAGATCACCTATAGCGGACGATCCCGCCTATTCCTTTCATCAGAAGGTGGTCATAAAACCTAATGAAGTGACTAAGGGACGAGAGACGAATCCCCATCACCTCCCCCAAGATGTATACCTTACGCAGTCGCCATCCGCTGTCCGCAGCGTACGTCCGGAATACGGACTGGTAAAACTAATGTATGAATAGCTCGCTGCATCGGATTGGACAGTGTAAAGAATGTGTACTTGTAACGGGGACATGAAGATCTACCATTTAGAAGGATCGATCTTGCTAGGATCGAGACCTTGCCAAATGTTCTTGATGTTGACATTCTCCGCCTCGCCGTCAAATACAAGCCAGGCTGTAGGCAAGTACCGTTCGCCATACTCGCTTGACGGCTTGTTCACGATTTTATTATCAACAACGAGTACAGTGGAAGAGCCGCCGTCCAAGTTAGCCGCCGTGACTGCATCATGATCCAAAAATATGTTCTGAATGTCGTATAACGTGGCACCTATGCTGTGGGCAGGCTGTCTACCGTCAATGATGGCGAACATGATGGTGCCGTCCGCTTTCTGGGCCATCGCCGTTCGCGGGGCGATCCCCCAGCCGTCGGCTTGATTCTTGATCAAGCCGACGCCGTTCACGATAAACTTCGGAGCGAAGGTGACCGCTTCCTGAACCCCCATCTTGATGAGCTCGTTCGGCGAATATTTGCCCGCCACCATACGTCCATCCTTATCGATGCCGACGATGTGGTTCGGCGTGTTCATATTGCCGTCGTTGTAGTAAATTTTCCCCCCGGACATGACAAGACCTGTCGGTTGAAAGCCGTTGCCCTTCCACTCGGGATCAACAAAACCGCCGGCATTCACACCGGCTTTAGCTCCGAGGCGTTTCACCATACTGGAAACTTTCTCCCCTTTGCCGGACGTTCCGGGGACTGCGATTCGCAGCGCTTTCGGATCGCTGACGATCAGCAGCTTGCCTTTAAAGTTCGTGCCTTGAATATCTTCAACTTCTATGATCGGTTTCTCGGGAGTTAGTACGTCATCTGACGCTTTGGGTCCGACGTTGACCAAGCCTTCATCCTTGACGCCGGAATAAATATCAAACTGCGCCCAATAACGGTTTACCCGTCTATCCAGCTCCTCGCTGCCGATCAAATATTTCGCCCAGTGGCGATGCTGGGTCGTAATTAACGTATCAGCCATCATAAACCGAAGATTCGAGCCGGACTTCGTCAAGAAAAACCAGCAGCTGAACAGCATGCCAAACAATAGCAGCACAAACACCGTGTAAAAAAACAACGTTAGCGGAAAAGAAGATGCGCGCTTTCGGGATTTTTTCAGGGCGGGGGCAGGCGCGGCCTGTGCACGGGGACTGCTCGGTATACGCGCGGACATGGCTCCAATCCTTTCCTTCCAATCTTGGACCGTTCTGTAGCTTGTAAACGATTTCCTTTACATTACGACGAAAAAAAAGAGAAAAAGTTGCAATAAATTGCTACTTTTTTCTCAGTTTATATATAATTGTTTATTTTCTTTAATCATATATTCAAATTCGCTTGCCGGCATCGGCTTGCTGAAGACATAGCCTTGAATTTCATCGCAGCCCTGCGAGATGAGGAACTCCAGCTGATCCTGCGTCTCGACGCCTTCGGCGAGCGACTTGATCTTGAGCCGATGACTCATGGCGATCAAGGCGGTAACGATAGCGGCATTGTCTTCGTCCGAAGTGACGTCCCGGATAAAGGATTGGTCGATCTTCAACGTATGGACGCGGAATCGCTTCAAGTAGCTTAGCGATGAATAGCCGGTACCGAAATCGTCAATGGAAATACGGACGCCGAGCAATTTGAGCTTCTGCATCGTGTCAAGAATATAAGGGACGTTGTTCATCGCGATATTCTCGGTAATCTCAAGGCAGAGCAGGTCAGGAGAGAGGCCCGATTCGTCCAAGGCATCCATGACGATTTGGACGAAGTTCAGCTGATGAAACTGAATCGCGGAGATATTCACAGAGACGACCAGCGGCGCATAGCCTTGACGCTGCCATTCTTTGTTCTGCATGCATGCTTGTTTGAGCACCCAATTGCCGATCGGCACGATCAAACCGGTTTCCTCGGCCAGCGGAATGAACTCGCCGGGTGAAATCATGCCCCATTCCGGATGAATCCAACGAACGAGCGACTCCATCCCGAACACCGTACCGTTCTTAAGATTAACGATAGGCTGATAGAACACGCGAAATTCTCCGCGCTCCAGCGCTTTGCGCAGATTGATTTCCATATTCAACCTGTGCAGCGAACGCTTGTTCATATCGGGATGGTAATAGTTGTATGAATTCCCACCTTTCTCTTTGGAGCGATACATGGCGATGTCCGCATTTTTGAGCAGGGTTTCCACTTCCGTGCCATCGTGCGGATACAAGCTGATCCCGATGCTGGCCGTTACGAATAATTCTTGATCCTCAATAACGAACGGTTCTTTCAACAAATCGGGAATGCCTTTGGCAAACTGGGCGGCTTCGTCGATATGAACGACATTGGTTAGCAGTATGATGAATTCATCTCCACCGAAACGGGCGACGACATCTTTATCTTTAACATAAACCTGAAGCTTGTGCGCCAAGCTTTGGAGGAGCTGGTCTCCTACATGATGACCGAGCGTATCGTTAATGACTTTAAACCGGTCAAGATCGAAAAAGATGACGGCCATCATACTGCCTGTTCGTTCCGCTTCCGCAAAGCAAGCTTTCAGTTTTTCGTCAAACATAAGGCGGTTAGGCAAATTGGTTAAGGCGTCGTGGTAAGCCATATGCAGGATTTTCTCTTCCGCACGTTTGCGCTCGTTCACGGAGCGAATCGTTGCATAAGAGCGAAGCAGCTGGTAATCGTTCGTTTCACTGACAATTTTCGTGAACAGCTCTTCGTAGAGTTGTTGATTTTGCCCAGCTTTCGAGCTCTCTGCCGTTTGGATAAGTCTCATAGCATTCTCAACATGCTCTTTATGGATCCTGGCCGCGGATGCAGTCTTGGCGTTCTTGCTTTGGTCTGAGCTGAAATAAACCTGTCCGCGCTTGTAATCATAGGCGTGGACGTGGTTCATATTTACGATATTGGCGCTGTCCAGCTGCCGAAATCCGTCCTCGAATAGCCATTCTTCTAAGTTGTCAAAAGAGAAATCAAGGTAATATTGTTCGTCTTTGGTGTGGATGATGATCTCACGGTCGCGCACACGGTCAATTTTGATGACATCGCCGGCATCGACCACGAAAACCTCGGACCCTCTCTTACCGTCGCGAGTAACGGGAATCTTCTGCATACAAGTTCAGCTCCGTAGGGGAAGGATGAGGCTGACAAGTCTTATACTTGTCAGCCCTGAAAGGACAGCCATTACTTTTTAAGTAGTTCTGTAGGAGTAGCTGGGCGATGAGACCAGAAAGAATTTGTGCCCATCAGAGTAGCTGCAATAAATACAAGCACTCCGTTTGCCAAAAATGCGATCATTTTTTTCATCGACGTAACCTCCCTTCTATAGAGTCAACTGCTCTTTTTGCCAGATTTGAAGTCAGAAACGCTTGTATAAAAAAAGCAGTTGATAACATAGGGAGGTGGAAATAAAAGTTAGTACTAATGATCATGGCTGAAATTAATTTAAGTAAAGGATAGTACTTCGGGCTAATCGTGCTAACGTCCCGAATGCCGGAAGGGGCGTAGTTGACGACAAGCAAGATGGCTGCCGCATCCAGCAGCATGCCCAGGTAGACATAATCATATTGGGAATGGGATGATATTAAAAACACCATCGCCGAAAATAAGCAGCATACTAAAGAGGATTGAAAATGAATCCCTCCGCTGGCGATCCGAAGCAAGGTGTAACCGCAAATGACGATAAGGGATTCGGTGACTTTCCCGGTGAAGGCCGAGACAAGCAACACGATTAGAACCGATAAAGAAGAGTTGATTATGAGACTAAGAGAATAGGTCAACAACGTCTGGGATGCTGCGCTTGGATAGTTTGATCGAATTTTGCCGGCTAGAGAGTGGGCAGAACGATCAATAAAATTCATCTGTTCTTCATCCTCTCATACTTTTCATTAATTAATTTTTTGTTATGCTTGTATGAAATGTAAAGGGCTACAAAAAATGAAATAGCCAGGCCAATCAGTACATAAGAGTGAATATTCAGTTTGTTGTAGGACAAAGAAGTGACTTGCAGAAGACACATGGCCATCACTAAAATGGCAGAGATCGCAAAATTATATCTTTTTATGCCTTCGCGCATCGTCATCTTGTTGAGCAAAAACATAAACCCGAACTTTCGATAGCGGATATAAATGGTAATCATGATTGTAATGATGGATGTAATCATGTAAATCAAGCTCGAGTGCACAACATTGGTGGCAATCAATTCAGGATTCGTTAATCCAAGCAAATCGCCTGCGATTATAACGGCGTACTCCATAAGTGCACCCGCCATGAAGCCGATAACGGAAATAAATAACGAATAATAAACGGGAAGGTTAAACAGAACGGTAATGAGAATCATTTCGGAAATTAACATACTTGGAATCGCATAATTGCTTAATAACAGAACATCTCTCAGGTAAAAAGAAATGGATGTCATAACAAGAGAAATAATGATGAATTTATAATAGTTGTATTTCAGAGGAAAGCGGAATAAAGACATGGTGAGAATCGTTGCTACGCCTAGCTCTACAAAAGAA
This sequence comes from Paenibacillus sp. EPM92, assembly GCF_016586185.1. Taxonomy (NCBI): domain Bacteria; kingdom Bacillati; phylum Bacillota; class Bacilli; order Caryophanales; family Paenibacillaceae; genus Paenibacillus; species Paenibacillus sp. EPM92. The sequence goes on along the minus strand of NZ_BCPS01000096.1, from coordinate 1,014 downwards.
AGAAAAACTTTACTGCCGAGTAAACCAACATTGGACAACCCTCATCTATAAATAAAATATAAACCATTAGTAACAAATTGAAATAGATATTAAGTCACAAGTTTCCGAGCTGAAATCGACAATTATTTTGTATGTATCGAAAGTTAGCCGTTTACTATTATTTAAGTTTAATATAGTAAGTCCTTGTGCACAAGCGGAAATATGTCGAATTATGCGGTTTTTGACAATTCCCATATATTGATCCGTTAAGCATTCATGGTTGTGACCATTACGCTGATGAAGTTCAATGCGATATGAGTGACCATGCAGGGAAAAAGATTGCCGGATTTTTTGTACACATAGCATTGAATGAGCCCGACCCCGAGATAGGCAATAAACCTGTCCACACTAAAGTGAGCCAGCGAGAACAAACACGAAGACAAGATCGCAGCCATCCAAAAGTTGTTTGTTTTCCTGGATAAATATCCGAATACAAGGTGTCTGTAGATGATTTCTTCAATGACAGGCCCGATGAATACGACATTAATCGACATTATCGGATAGTTTTTCAGAAGGTGATCCGTTATGCTGCTGCCCGTATGTCTAAACAGGATGGCGCTTAGGGCGTGCGCGTAAATGCCCCATTGTACCGCTTTTAGGATGAGACGATATTGTCCGTTATTGCGCAGGATTTGATTAAAATCCAGGCCGGCCAACTCTTTCCTATACAAAAACAGCGTAACGACCAGCATGAATAAGGGGAAAAAGGTAACGGTAAATTTATTCAGCATGAATAGAGCAGGTCCGGGACCGGTTGTGAGAAAAAACAAAACAAGGAGCAGCGCTTCCCGATATTTCACGGCTTTGTCGTCCAATAAACGTAAAGTAGAAATGTTAATGACCTTCCTTTTCAATAAGGATCCATTATCCGATAACACCGACTAGCCTAATCATAACAAACTAGGATCAACTAGACTAATTTAATAATTAGAGGAACAGAGGGTCTGTGTCAATGAGTGCAAGCATAAAAAACCG
>NZ_BCPS01000095.1:0-23636 GCF_016586185.1 Paenibacillus sp. EPM92 | reverse complement strand
GTTTTTTATGCTTGCTTTTATTGGAATTTCAGATGGCGGGCTACTCGCCCAATTCTTTCCTGTAAGAAAGAAAGATCAGCAGCGCCCACACAATAAAAACAACAGCAACTAAAGGAAGCAAATGCTTTGTAGAGAAGTAAACCGATATGGTGATGAGTCCTGATATGAAAAAAAGACCTGTTAACAACACATTCCAAGCACCCTGCAGCTTTGGCTGCGGCCTATTCTTCGAAACTGCGGAGAAAATAAACGATATTCCCCAGCGGAGGCGATGCAGCAGCAAGTAAAGCAGAACGTTTGTAACGATCATACAAAAACCCACGATCGGCAGATCCTTTTGGAGATGCAGCGCCAGGAGATGGAGCTGGAATCGGTTAAACACGGTTGCAAATAAAAATTCGGACAGCGCGCTCGTCGTGTAGATGATGATGCCGATGAGTAAGGAATGATTGAACCGGAACTTGAATATGAGCCAGTAGCCCAGCATGATGCATAAGGGCTGGATGAAGCCCATGAGATACGCTTTCCCGTAATATTGAACGAGTACGGAAATCAACGAAAGCGGCACGACGCAAACCAGCGTAGGATACATAAATTCAGTAACCTTGAGCCTGCAAACAGCCAGTCCCAGAGCAAACAACGAAGCGAAAAGCAACGGGTACACGACGATGTAGTGAATCACGTTCAAAGAGATGCCCCTCTCTGATGTTGTAGTGTTTAGCTGTTCTCTTCGACCGTGTTCAGGCTTGCCGGAGCTCCGCTTTTACCGAACGAGAATTCGAGGCTTTTATTCGTATTGTTCGCCACATATCGAATGATCAAGTCATGATATTTCTTTTGCCGGATAGCGGAGATGATGACGGATTTGCCTTTGCCCGTCTCGTCAAAGTGCAACCTGCCGCGTTTTTCATCGTATTTACGGATATGGTTGAAATTTACATAGAGATCCGTGTCCATTTTGCGAAAACCGTGCTCTTCCAGTTTGTCCAGGAACGAACTGAAATCAAGCAGGGAATCGATATTCCGGGCTATTCTCGCATCTTTCCCATAATAAGCGACTTCTTTCATGCCGATCTCGATATATTGGACAGCCGTCAAGTTGAGATCCGACGGGGAATTGGATGGCGTACTAGGTACGTCTCCGCGGCTTAAGTGGCCCGCTTTAACCATAAGATCGGTGTACGGATACCCGTAGGCGACCGATAATTTTTGCAGTGTATCCGGGGACGGTGTAATTTTGTCATTGGTCGAACGGTTTCGCTCCAATTCCAAATCACGAATGTACGCATGGGAAAGTCCGCTTTTTCTGGCTGCCTCGCGCAGAGACATGGAGCCGCGTAAGTGTTCTAGAAATTTTCCGAAGTCAGGAATTGGTTGCCCCACCCTGTTCACCCCTTTCTCAACTATTGTATAGGAGGCGTCAGCGAAAATAAATAGCAATTCTAAAAAAAACTTTATGAATCAATTCGTTCTTGACTCCATGTAGTATCGATACTACGATTTAAATAATATCCTTTTTAGGCCTGAAGGGGGAGAATTGACTTGAAAGATAAAATGATGAGTCGTTGGAGTGCCTACGAACCCTTCTTTATCCATTTTAACGGATACAAAGTGGCCGATATTGTGATAACCAGTCATGCGCTCAGCCGCTGGACGGAGCGTGTGGAGCCGGAAGAGGGCGGCATTGCGCATATTTGCGCTTACTTATGGGATAAGCTGAAGAACAATCAGGTGCAGCCTTATTATTCGAATGAAAAAGATGTGCATCTGATTGACGGAGACTTGGTGATGGTGGCGGAATTTGTTGAATTGAAAGAAAAAGTCGATCTCTCTGGCAACCCGCTTCACAAAATGATCGTGGTGACGTTCCTGGGCCGCGTATCGCAGGATATTCAACTGCGCGACTTGAAAGCGTATTACTCGTGGCTGCGCCATTCCCGGAGGATGACGCTCGTGAAACACGGCAGAAAAAGAAAATAGACGTTCGGTTCTTTCAGCCGGCCCCAAGGGCCGGCTTTTTCGGTTTTTCGGCGATATGCATAATTCGTTTCAATGTCAGGGGAAATTAGGTAGAGCAGGAAGGAGATGAACTAACGATGGCCCGTGATCTGCCCATCGGCAACGGCAATGTATTGGTCAATTTCGATGCGCACTATAATTTGCGCGATATTTATTTTCCATATGTAGGCCAAGAGAACCAGGCGCTTGATCATTTGTCGCATTTTGGTGTATGGACGGCTGAAGATTTTTTCTGGATCGATCATCCGGAGCTAAGCAAGAAGGCGAGTTACTTGAACGATTCCATGGTGACGAATGTGGAGTGTACGTATAATCGTCTCGGACTGGCGCTTCTGATCCGTGACGGCGTCGACGTTCAAGAGAACGTGTTGGTCCGCAAGGTGGTTGTAGAAAACAGATGGGACCGGGATCGGAAAGTGAAGCTGTACTTTCATCTGGATCTGCATCTGTACGGGAACGGGGTCGGCGATACGGTCTATTATGATCCCGAACTGAAATCGCTCGTCTTCTATAAAGGTCATCGCTATATGTCGCTGTCCTGCAAATCCGGGGAAGGCGTCGAGTCGGCGCCCACCTCTTTCGCGATCGGGCAAAAAGAATTGAACCGGCTTGAAGGCACTTGGCGGGACGCCGAGGACGGACAGCTCGGGCGTAATCCGATAGCGCAGGGCTCGGTGGACGGAACGATCGAGCTGGAGCTGAACGTTCCGGCCAACTCGAAGAAGGAGGCTTGGTTCTGGGTTTGCTTCGCCCGCGATATGAAGGAGATTCAAAAGCTGGAGCGATCGGTTCGCGCTTCCTCTCCGCATCTGCTGCTGCAGCGGACCTACAATTACTGGCATCAGTGGCTGGAGCAGGACCGCCATGAGCTTTCGATTCTTGATGAGGAGCTTGCATCCTTTTATAGAAGAAGCTTGTTGATCATACGCACGAATACCGATAACCGCGGCGCGATTATGGCGGCCAACGATTCGGATATTATGAAATTTGCGCGGGATACGTATTCTTACATGTGGCCGCGGGACGGCGCATTGATCTCGCACGCGTTGGACCGATCGGGGTACTATGCGTTGACGCGCAAGTTTTTCAACTTTTGCAAACGCGGGTTAGCGGCGGAAGGGTATTTGCTGCATAAATACAATCCGGACGGCTCGGTCGGCTCAAGCTGGCATCCTTGGATCAACGCGCGCGGCGAAAAGCAGCTTCCCATTCAGGAAGACGAAACGGCTCTGGTGCTATATGCCCTTTGGCACCATCACCGGCTGGCGGGCACTTTGAAGGAAGCTCAAGACGATTACGAGAAGTTTGTCATCCCGGCCGCGGATTTCATGACTCGCTATACGGATGCGTCGGGACTGCCGCTGCCCTCCCACGATTTGTGGGAAGAGCGTTACGGGGTGCATTTGTTTACGGTGGCGAGCGTGTACGGGGGATTGTTGGCAGCCGCGGCATTTGCGGAGTATTTCCAAGACAAGCTGCGCGGCATGCATTACCGGGATAAGGCGGAGCGGATGAAGGCGGCGGTGGAAGGGCAGATGACCGCCGAAGGCCGTTTTGTCCGATCATTATATTGGAATGAAGAGAAGCGGATATACGAGCAGGATTTGACGCTGGATGCCAGCATGTACGCGGTGTTCGACTTCGGCTTGTTCCCTGTGGACGACCCTCGCGTAGAAGCGACGATGAAGGCCATTCGCGAGCGCTTGTGGGTGAAGACGGAGGTCGGCGGCATTTCGCGGTATACGAACGACTACTACCATCAGATGACGAAGGACATCGAGAAGGTGCCGGGCAATCCGTGGTTTATTTGCACCTTGTGGTACGCGGAATATGTGATCGCCGTTGCCAAAAGCGAGCAGGACCTCGAAGAGGCCGAAGGATTGCTGCGCTGGACGGTTGAACATGCGCTTCCGTCCGGCGTGCTGGCGGAGCAGGTGCATCCGTTCACCGGCGATCCCTTGTCGGTGTCGCCCTTGACCTGGTCCCACGCTTCATTCGTCAAAGTCGTTCAGGAGTATGTGTCCAAGCTTAAATGGTTCCGGCACCAACAACGCGACCGCGAGGACGAGAGCGATGCGAAGCTTCTGAAGCAGGGGAGCGTGAAGCGATGAAAGCCGTAAGGTTGTCCGGCTTGTCCGCCGCGGCTGGTGCGCAGACGGAAACGCCGAAGCTGGAGTTGTGCGAGGTGGAGCGGCCGTCCCGGAAGACGGCTGCCGACGTGCTCGTGCGGGTGCTGTGCGTAGGGCTTGACGGTACGGACCGGGAATTGGTGAGCGAGAAGTACGGCGTGCCTCCGGAAGGGGAGCATTCGCTGATCATCGGGCACGAGTCGCTCGGCGTTGTCGAGGAAGCGGGCGAGGACTCCGGATTTACGGCCGGAGAGCTCGTGTGTGCATTGGTGCGGCGCCCGTGCACGGATCCCGGGTGCGTGAACTGCCGCAACGGCAAGCAGGATTTCTGCGAGACGGGCGAGTACGTGGAGCGCGGCATTAAAGGCGCGCACGGGTACTTGTCCGAATATTATGTGGAGGACGCCCGGTACTTGGTTCGCGTGCCGGCAGGGCTGCTGCGGTACGGGATGCTGACGGAGCCGCAGAGCATCGTCGAGAAGGTGTGGGATGAAGTGCAGCGCATCCAGCAGCGTCTCGTATGGCAGCCGACAACGGCCGTGGTGCTTGGCTCGGGACCGCTGGGTCTGCTGGCCGCGCTGACGTGCCGCTGCCTCGGCTTGGACACGCTCGTCTGGTCCAAGTCGGCTCCGGACTCGCCGGGAGCGGATATCGTGCGCGCGTGCGGGGCCGAGTTCCAGCAGGCCGTCGAACGGCGTGCGGAAGCGGCCGGAGCCGGGGCGGCTGCAGGGACGGCGAGAAGCACGGACGCAGCGGCAGCAACGGGAACAGTGGCGGGCGCCGGAGCAGGTACGGGCGCAGGAGATGGAGCGCGAGCAGCGTCGTCGCCGTTAAGCGAGCTGCTGCAAGCGAAGGGGAAACGCGCCGATTTGATTGTCGAATGCACGGGCTTTAGCCCGCTCGCTTTCGACGCGATGACCGCTCTCGGCCCGAACGGCGTATTGGCGCTGCTCGGCGTTACCCCCGGCAGCCGCCATATCCGGGTCGCTTCGGATGCCATTAATCAAGAGCTGGTGCTTGAGAACAAATGCGTGTTCGGGTCGGTTAACGCATCCCTTCAAGACTTCGAGACCGGATTGTACCGGCTTCAGCAAATCGAAGAACGGTTCCCGGGCGTGCTGGATCGGCTTATGACCGACCGGTTGACGCTTGAACGCGTGCCGGAGCTCGATTTCGGCAAGATTGCGATCAAAGCGGTCGTCGATGTGATCCCGCGGGAGCAGTGGAGCGGACTCGTGCAGGAGCAGGGTGCCGGGATCGCGAACAGTTTTTCGGTATAAGGGGAAGCGGGCGGTTCGTCGCGGACGAACCGCCCGCTCTATGTTCGCCGTGGGCGGTAGTGATGAAAAGGAGAGAAGCTTAATGGTATAATGATGAAACGAGATTCGAAATCAAAGGGAGAGACGTATGAACTGGAAATCATTTATCCGCGAGAACGGCTTGCACTTGTCATGGGTAGTGGCGTTAACGGCCACGTTGGGCAGTCTTTATTTCTCGGAGGTGCTGCATTTTGCGCCCTGCAAGCTGTGCTGGTATCAGCGGATCTTGATGTATCCGCTCGTTATTTTGCTCGGCATCGCAGCGGTTCGCAAAGAGAAGAAATTTTACCTGTATGCGCTGCCAATGTCCGTGTGGGGAGCGGGAATCTCGTTATATCACTACTTGATGCAGAAGACGGATTGGTTCAAGAGTGGCGCGGCCGCTTGCGGTCCAGTGCCGTGTGACGTCGATTATATCGACTGGTTTCATTTCGTAACGATTCCGTTCTTAGCGCTCACAGCCTTCGTGCTTATTACGATCCTGCAACTGCTGATGTGGGCTGCCGAGCGTAAATAGAACGGCTGGCTGCGGATGGATGCGGATAAACGCCGGCTTAGGGATAAGCCTATTAGCACTCGCCGGTTCGCATCGAAGTTGAGTATAATGAAGCAAGCAGGTTTTTCCTGTACTTATGGAGCGTAAGGAGAGCGGTGCTGTTGGCGCGTATGAAAGCTTGGATAGGTTTAGCCGCTTTGGCCTGTGTTCTAACGGCGTGCAGCGGAGGCGCCGCCGCGGATCCGCCGGAACGGGAATCGGCACCGGCTGCGCCCCCGGCCCCAGAGGCGAACGTCGTTCCGGCTCCGCCGGTGAACGAGGTGACGTCCGGGCCGCCGAAGGAGAAGGAGCCGGGGCCTCCGGCCGAACACGCATCCACCGGGCCTTCCACGGCCTCCGGCGCGGACGCAACGGCAACGGGTTCGGTTTATAACGGGCCGCGCAATCCCGCAAGCGCCGTCGTGGGGTCATCCGCCAAGCCGCCGAAAGAAGCGGGAACCGGAGACCGTAAGGCGCTGTCGTGGTATTACATGAAGAAGCCGAAAGGACAAGTGCCCGGCTTCCCGGGCGATACGAAAGCCTATACGGATTCTATGAAGGCGTTATGGGTCGGCACGGGCAAGAAGGTGTACTTGACGATCGATACCGGCGGTAATTTGGGCGATATCGAGACGTTGATCAAGTCGTTGAAGGACAACGACGCGAAAGCGAATTTTTTCATAGCCGGTTACAATGTGAGGAAAAATCCCGATTACGTTCGGCGGCTGGTCAAGGACGGCCATTTGGTGGCCAATCATACGATGACGCATACCGATATGAACGTGCAGACAGACGAGCAGGTACGGAAGGAAATCGAGGATTACGAGAAGTTATATCAGGAAGTGACCGGCGAAGAGATTCAGCCGTTTTTCCGCTTCCCCTACGGCCGATATAACATGCACTTATTAAAGCTTGTATCCGATATGGGCTATACCTCCGTCTTCTGGTCGACGGCGATGCGCGACTGGGAGCCGCGGAAGAACGGGGCGGAAAATCCGTATAACGACATCATGAACAACCTTCATGACGGCAATATCATTCTTATGCACCAAGGCTCGCCGGAGAATATCGAAGCGCTCGACCGAATTGTCAAGGATATCAAGAAAGCCGGCTACACCTTTGCGCTTCTGAACGACATCGAGCCGCCAAAGTGAAGGTTGATCGCGGAGCGGTTTAATTTTCCGCCATCGTTTGTTAAGATAGAATGACCTTGCGGACACCGGATGTCCGGGGTACCTTTCCAACGGAGCTCACATATGTTGTAGGAGCACATTCGTTTTGCCACTTCATGAAAAAGGAAGCGAACACACGTGCAGCAAGCGATTGCCATACTGGATTCAGGTGTCGGCGGATTGACGGTAGCGAAAGAAATTATGCGCCAACTTCCGCAAGAAAAAATCATTTACTTCGGCGACACGGCACGTACGCCGTACGGTCCCAGACCGGCCGAGGAAGTTATACATTTTACCCATCAGATCGTCGATTATTTGCTCCAATACCATCCGAAAATGATCGTGATCGCTTGCAACACGGCAACCGCCGTCGCCATGGAAGAAATTCGCGCCCGCGTGCCGATCCCGGTTGTCGGTGTCATTCACCCGGGCGCGCGCGCCGCGATCAAGACCACCAGAAAGCAAATCGTCGGCGTCATCGGTACCGAAGGCACGATCAAAAGCCGTGCATACGAGTTCGCGCTGCGCCAAATCTCGCCAACGATCCAAGTGGTGACCAAAGCTTGTCCGCTGTTCGTGCCGCTGGTCGAACGGGGCATGTTCCGTGCCGATCAGACGAGCCAAGTCGTCGCGGATTCGCTTGCCGACCTGCAAGGAGCGCCGATGGATTGCTTGATTCTGGGCTGCACGCATTATCCGTTCTTGTCCGATGTGATCGGCAGCGTGATGGGTCCTCAAGTGTCGCTGATCAGCTCGGCGGATGAAACCGCGCGGGAGGTCAGCACGATTTTATATCATAAAGGAATGCTGGCTACGAGTCCGGCGATGCCGGTTCATCAGTTTTTTTGCAGCGGGGATCCGCTCATGTTCAAGAAGATCGCTCAAAGCTGGTTAAACGAGCAAATCCGCGTGACGCCGGTCGTCTGGCAAGTATCGCATATTATTTAGTCCTCACGCATATTTTTAGATACCCCGGCCTCCGACCGGAAGAACGGGGAGGATGCGTGAAGGAGGACGGAACGTATGACATTTCCTTATGTCGTCAGGCGGGGAGACACATGGGAGAGGATCGCACAGCGGCATGGGCTTCAGGTTCAAGCCTTGATAAGGGCCAATACGGAGCTGCAGAAGGGCGGCGGATTGCAGCCGGGATGCAGCGTTCGGATTCCGAACGCTCCGGATTGCCGTTATATCGTCCAAGCCGGGGATACGTTAGCTGAATTGGCGGGGCGCTTTCAGATCGGGCTGAGCGATCTCATGGAAGCGAATCCGGACGTCAACCCCCGGTATTTGCGGATCGGACAGACCGTTCGCTTGCCCGTGTGCAAGGCCGGTCCTATCGTCGATACGACGGTTCCATTCGGTTATCAGGAGATGATGCGGAGCCTCGAGCTTCTCGGGTATCGCTACCCGTTCCTGGAAATAGGCTCGATCGGTCAAAGCGTCATGGGCAAGGACATTCCTTACGTCCGCATCGGATGCGGGATGCGGCACCTTCATTATAACGGTTCGTTTCATGCGAATGAGTGGGTGACCAGCCTGCTGCTGATGAAATTTACGGAGGATTACGCGAACGCCTGCGTGCAGGCACAGTCTTTCTGCGGCTCTGATGCGGGCAGGCTGCTCGAAGAGACTTCTCTCTGGATCGTGCCGATGGTCAATCCCGATGGCGTTGAGCTGGTGCTGCACGGAGCGGACCCGGATCATCCGCATGCCGGGCAGCTGCTCGAATGGAACGGCGGCTCGGACGACTTCTCGGGATGGAAAGCGAACGTTCGCGGCGTCGACCTGAACGATCAATTTCCCGCTTATTGGGAGACGGAACGCGACCGCCGCGACGTACCGGGACCCGGACCGAGAGATTATACAGGGCCGAGCCCCTTGTCAGAGCCGGAAGCTTCGGCGATGGAACGATTTACGCGGGAGCGCGATTTCCGGCTGGTGATGGCGTTTCATACCCAGGGCCGGGAAATTTATTGGAATTACCGCGATTACGAACCGGCGGAGTCGGAACGTATCGCACAGCGTTTCCAGCAAATTAGCGGATATGCAGCCGTGAAGTTAACCGGCAGCGATGCCGGATATAAGGATTGGTTTATTCAAACCTACGGGCGCCCGGGATTTACGATTGAAGCCGGTTATGGAGTGAATCCGCTCCCGTTGTCGCAATTCCCGATTATTTATGATGAGCTGCTTCCGCTATTGACGGAAGGGCTGATGGTTTAGCATTTCGAAGCCGCCGAGTCCGTCCGTCTCGGCGGCTTCTTTGTGCGGGGAGCGGAGTTTGGGCAAACGGGTTGCCATGAGGTATAATCGGGGTAAGACGACTTGGACAGGAAGGGAGACCCGAGGCGATGTGGAAGCGATTGTTGTCACTCCGGCATTGGGGTCATGTATTTCGGCGCATTTGGCCGCTGCTGCGTTCCCCGCGGGTTCCGCTCGGAGAGAAGCTGTTGTTCGTGGTGCCTGCGCTTATTTATTGGATCATGCCGGATCTGCTGAATTTCATCCCGATTGACGATGTAACCGTTACGCTGCTCTTGATGAACTGGTTTACCGATAGAGCCGAACGGAAATACGGCGCTTAAGGCTGCGTCCTCGGAAGGTCAAACCACAAGAAGCGGCCATCCGCTCAACAACTGAATAGGTTTAAAGGGAACCTCGAGGAATCGGGGTTCTTTTTTTGTTCTTTGTAAGAAACGCTATGCGGGCTGCGACATATCGATTCACCGCTTTCCATGGACTTCAGATGCCATCAACCGGCTTGTGAGCGTCCGAATCCGGTTGAGATGTGCTGCATTATTTGATAGACGACGGATCGGGCTCGTACTCTTCGGCCGGCATCCGGATCCATCGTTTTAAATACCCTTGCTCGTACAGCGCTTTAACCAGAATGATCAGCACGGGCGATAAGATCAAGCCGGCCACGCCGAAGAGAGACAGCGAGACGATCATGAACGAAAGCATCGTGAAGGCGGACACGCCGAGGGAATCGCCCGTAATTTTCGGTTCCAGAATTTGTCTCGTTCCAATCACAACGACGAGCAGCACAGCCAGCCAAATCGCGAGCGTCGTTTGTCCGACGACCAGCAAGTAGATGATCCATGGAATGAACAGCGTCGAAACGCCGAGCAGCGGGAGCACGTCGAAGATGGCCGCCAAGAGCGCGATCGAGAAGGCGTTGTTGACGTTCAATATAAGCAGCGCGATGAAGATGACGATAAAGGTCAGGCTGATCAGCTTCGCCTGCGCTTTAAGGTAGGTGACGATGCCCAGCAGCACGTTCTCGCGGAGGAAGTGGAACGCTTTTTTAAACGTTTTCGGCGTTTTGTCCGAAGCGATCCGCTTCCAGGATTCGATCTCGATGCTCAGGAAATAGGCCAAAATAATACCGATCACGAAGTTCACGACGAACGTGGAGAACGAGGTCAGCATGGCGAACAAGCTCGTTAAGAACGTACGGGCGATTTCGGTCGTCTTCTGAATGATCTCCGCGGAGTACTCCTTGGCCTTCTCCACTAAATTCAAATCGACCGGAAGCGTCCCGATCAGTGACTGTACCTGGTCGGAGCGGTTGATGAGCTCTTGCTCCAGAACGACGGCGTAATCGGGCAGCTTGTCGGCGAGATTGATGATCTGGGTCGTGAAGATCGCGCCGAGTCCGGTCATGGCACCTAGAATGACCATCACGAAGACGAGGGTGGAGATGGCGGAAGCGATCGATTTCTTCAACCCGCGCCGGTTCAGGAACTTGGCGAACGGCTCGATGATCAAGTAAATGACGAACGCGAGGAAAATCGGGGTCGCGATCCGATACAGATGGCTGAAGGCGAACATGAACAAATATACGGTAAGCACGAGCAACGCAATATCGATAATCGTTTTGTAATATTTGCGATAAAAGGGAATCATTCGTTAACCTCCATTCATTATCTTCCATATTAAAAGACACCGACTTGATTCGCAAGTGAGGCCGGCTTGTACATACATACGGAAACAGCGAAGAACGGTTGCTTTCGGCGGCCCGATTCTATACAATAAGAAAAAACGCACAGTAGGAGAAGTGACTGGACATGAAATGCAAGATTTCGCGCAATGCGGCCAAAGTGTTGTTGGCCGAGATGGAGCAAGAAGAGAATAAAGAATTAAAGCTTCGCGTGTATGTGACTCATGCGCATGGCGACCATGCCCACTACGGACTCAGCATGGATACGCCGACCGAGAACGATGTCGTCGTTTCGACAGATAAAGGAATCGACGTTATTCTGCAAAAGGACGAGCCGCTGCTCGACGGCGTTCGGATCGATTATTTCTATGTGCCGGAAGAAGGATTCGCGGTAACGAATCCAAGCAAGGGCAATAACGGGGACCACTAGCACATCGTTCACAGGGAGTTCCCCGGTGTCAGCCGCTTGAAGAAAGGAATTACCGCATGGTCAACGATATTCGCGTTTGCGACAAATGCAAACATATGAGAATGAAAACCGCCGTTCCGAAGCTGCAGAAGCTTGTGCCCGACGCCGAGATCAAAGTCGGCTGCAAGTCTTATTGCGGCCCGTGCTCGCGGTTTGCCTTCATCTTCATTAACGGCCGGTATGTAACCGGCAAGACTGAAGACGAAGCGATCGAGAAGGCGAGCAAATACGTGAAATAAATCATGCAAGAAGATCAGATCCTCGGGCCTCAGGGCACCGGGGATTTTTGATTTGACGCCGGAAGGGATGCGCGGCACGAATTTCGGCGTCCAGACATGATCCGGGGGCGGCCAATTTCCGGGACCGGTAATCGGGGCTATGTGCTCGGTCAATGGGGCGGAGGCCCGCTTTTTGTAACGGTTGCCATGATCGCGTTGACGGGTATCATTTTTTACTGGAAAGGGTACCGGTTATTCAAAATCATACAAAATTCCCAAATTTTTTTATGAAAATGGGATGAAAGAACTATGTATTCGTGACCTTCTATCTTATATTCTTAATAAAGAACATCTCCATGAACAGACACAATTCGAGCGCACTCGATAAGGGCAACCCGGACGAAAGTCTGCGGACGCAAAGCTATAGGGGCTTAGGCGCAGGAGAGCAGTGCTATGCCAGCCAGTTGTCGAAGGCACGGAGTGATCGCGATCCTTTCAACAGCGGCTCCCGACCAGGGGAGCTTTTTTTGGTGTGAATAGATGAAGGAGGAGAACCCGGCGATGGACCAGGAACGCAGCATCTTAAATAAGAAGGGGTTTTACACGAAAATCGGCGATGATTTCATCGGAGTCTTCCTATCTGCTGAAGGACCGAAATTGTTCATAAATCGTGACGTGTACGAGCTGACGTCCCCGCATTGGGATGTCGAGATGATTCGCGGGCGCAGCCGGCAAATCATCACGTTTTACTGGATGGGCGAAGTGAAGCTCTCGATCTGCTGCGAATCGAACCACGACGTATTTCTACCGTTGTTCGATTACTTGATGTGCCGTCCTCAGCTGAAGCACGCTTAGTATAGCTTAGGCAGCGAACGACTGCGGCTTTCTTTGAACCCGATTGGGCCTCTGAGCATACGATGTGGGGTGGCCGGATCATTCCCATCCGGCACGGAACAATCGGATCATTGGAGGCATGTTTGTGAAAAACTCGGAGGTTATCGAGTCGGCGTTATTTGAACATCGGTTTTGGCTTCAGGTGCTCGGTGATCATGCCAGGTTCATCCGGGTAAGCTTGCCGGTCGATGAACGGGAAGAGGCGCAGCGGGCGCTCGGCTTCGTTCAAGCATTCGACGACTTGCTGAAGAAGGCGCGTTCGGATAAGTTCCCGGCAGAGGCGGGAGCTTTGACGCAGGACGCGTACGGGCTGACACAAGACCTTCGCGCGTTCAAGCTGCGCTTGCTGGAGCGGCATTTGATCGGCAAGATCGCAATCCAGCTGCCGCCCGCGTTCTTGAGCCATATGGTGAACGAAGCAGAGGAGTATTTACGCGTACTGGGGTACTTGTTATCCGGGCGCCCGGCGCCGGTATTCGATGCGGTGCACCACCACATCGTATGGCTCCAGGACGCCTACGGCCATGCGGGCTCCATTGCAGCCGGCTTGGATATGACGGAATCCCGTTTGGTGGAACTGGCCAGATCGTTCGACCGGCAATTCCGCGAGTATTACCTGAAAGCGGTGGAACTGGCGGGCTTTCTGCGCACGAACATCAAGAAATTCCCGGCTTTAGCCCGGTTTAATAAAGAGGTTGAGCTTGAAATGACGCTGTTCAAGCAGTTTCTGAGCGAGCTGGAAGAGCTCCGTTTAAGCGGGCAGGCGCTCGGTGTGCTTTCGCCCTTGATGGCGGATCACATGGCTCGGGAGGAGTGTTATTACTTGCTTAAGCTGTCTCAGGTGTCGGAAATCAAAGCGATGAGCTGCGATCCGACGAAGCCGAGGACGGAAGTGTAACGAAACCCTATCGGCCGACGCCGGCAGCGCATCCGTTTACCGGGGAACGTACCCCGAAGACGGATGCGTTTTTTTGCATGGTTTACGCGCTGGAAGGGCGCATGCCAAAAAAAAGCTTAGGAGCGTCTGCCCTAAGCTTTTTTTGGCTGCTCCTCACAGCGTATAGGCGCAATCTGCATTAATTCCCGCTCGTACTCGAATCCTTCCGCCAGCCGAACAAGCCGCCCGGGGCGAAAAATTGGTATAACGCGCATTCGATGCGTCCGTTAAACAGCTTGCGCTTCTTATCGGCTTTTCGCCCGAGATAATGCTCCATTTGCTTGCTCGGGCTGAGGATGAAGGCCGACCAGTTCGGCAGCTGCTTATGCATCTGCCCGAATTGGCGCAGCGCGCGTTCGACTTCTTCGCGGTCGCCGAGCCTTTCGCCGTATGGCGGGTTCGTGATCAGGCAGCCGTAATCGCCGGCCGGCAGCGCTTTGCTGACCGGAAGCGTATGGAAGCGAAGCTCCTTGGCGAGGCCTGCGGATTTGGCTGCAGCTAACGCCACTTCGATGGCGGCGGGGTCGATGTCCGAGCCGCCGATTTGCAGCGGGATATCGTCCTTGACCAGATCAAAGGCTTCCTCCCGTGCTTCGCTCCATAACGCTTCCGAAATTACAGGCCAGCTCTCCGCGTTGAAGCTGCGCCGCAGGCCGGGGGCTATATTCCAGCCGATCATCGCCGCTTCGATCGGGATCGTGCCGGAGCCGCAGAACGGGTCGTAGAGCGGCCGTTCAGGCTGCCAACGGCTGAGCAGCACCATGGCGGCCGCCATCGTTTCCTTCAGCGGCGCTTCCGTCACCAATTTGCGGTAGCCTCTCTTATGCAGTCCGGGACCGGTCGTATCCAGCGTGATCGTGGCGATGTCATTGAGCAGCGACACCTCAATCACGTAACGGCCTTCGGTTTCGCGGAACCATTCCGTGCCGTACCGCTGCTTCATGCTTTCCACGACCGCTTTCTTCACGATGCCTTGGCAAGCGGGGACGCTGGACAATTGCGATTTGTGCGAACGTCCTTCGACGGGGAACTCTCCGTCTTCCGGAATCCAGTCCGGCCAAGGCAGCGCTTTGACGCCTTCAAACAAGTCGTCGAACGTGCGTGCTTCGAATTGCGCCATCTTGATCAAGACGCGATCCGCCGTGCGCAGCCATAAGTTTGCGCGGCAAACAGCGAGCAGGTCGCCTGTAAAAGTAACGCGGCCGTTCTCCACGGTGACTTGCTCGTAACCCAAATCGCGAACCTCGCGGGCCACGACGGCTTCAAGCCCCATGGGAGCAGTGGCGATCAATTCAATGGAACTAAAGGATGGGAAAGACATAGGTGAGTTTCACTCCGAATCAAACAAGTTGAACTGCGTTGGCAAAAGCCATACAATTACCTAGTATAGGCGATTCGCAATCATTATACAACGCGGCTCGCGATGAGAACGAGGGGAGGCCGGCAAGGATGGAATCGAATTGGACGCAGGAATCGTACGCGGATTCGTTATTTGACAAAGACGAAACGTTGGAGCGGGTATTGGAATCGATTCGTAAGCAAGGGATGCCCGAAATTTCCGTTGCTCCGGGTTACGGAAGACTGCTGACGCTGCTGGTGCGCATGAACCGTGCCGAGAAGGTGCTTGAAATCGGGGCACTCGGGGGGTACAGCGGCATTTGTTTGGCACGGGGGCTGACGGAGCGAGGGAAGCTGACGTCCCTGGAGCTGAAGCAGCCGTACGCCGATCTGGCTTACGAGAACCTGAAGCTCGCCGGCTTCGGCGAACAAGTCGAGTATTATGTAGGGGAGGCGCTCGACAGCTTGCAGCGGCTTGCCGAGGAGGGGCGCCGGTTCGATTTCTTTTTCATCGATGCGGACAAAGGCAACTATTTGAATTATTTGGAATGGGCGATCAAGCTGGCGCGTCCGGGGGCGCTCATCGTCGGCGACAATACGTTCATGCGCGGCAAGACGATCAATCCGAATGAGAAAGGAAACGCAGTGACGCGCATGCGAGAGTTCAACCAGCGGATTGCACGGGATCCCCGTCTGGATGGCGTCATGCTGCCGGCCTATGACGGCCTTGCCATCGCACGGGTGAAGGGATAGGCGAAGCTTTCCCCGGAACAGCTGTCTCTCCGGGATGCCCGGTCCATTCAGGCAAGCCAGCCGCCTGTGGGCATGAAAGCGAACCTCCCCTATTCGGAGCTGCCCGAACGGGGGAGGTTTGGTGTGCTTATCAATGACTTGTGCGCCCAGAAGGCGTTGACGAGCAGCAGCGCGCCGGAGATGAGAAAGATTTGCTGGATCGTGATCAACCCGGAGACGGCGCCTCCAACGACCGGACCGAGCATGTTGCCCAGGCTTAGCGCACTGGAGTTAAAGCTGTAGGAGCGGCTTTCCATACCGGTGGGCGTATGCTTACGGATCAAGGCGTTCACCGTAGGCAGCAGTCCGCCGAGGAAGATGCCGAGGAAGAACCTTGAAGCGAACAACTGCCAGACGTTGTGCACCATCGCTTGCGGCACGGAGGCGATCGCGGAGCCGACCAGGCACACGATGAGAATACGTTCAGGCCCGATCCGGTCAGAAAGGCGACCGAGCAGGGGAGACGCAATCATGTTGGAAAATCCGGTGATGGAGCCGACGAGTCCCGCATAAAAGGCAACCATCGCGTCCTGTCCGTGCAGCTTTTGCACGAATAACGGCAGGAGCGGCTGTACGCTGAGCAGCGAGAATTGAATCAGGAAGGTGACCGCGTAAATCGATGGCAGCTGCGGGCTTTTGCGCAGCTCGGCGAAGGCCGCCATCATCGACTGCTTCGGTTTCTGGGACGCTCGCTTGGCATCGAACGTTTCCTTCACGAGGAAAGTCGCAAGCAGGGAAGCGGCGAACAGCAGCGCGCCCGTCACGAAGAAGATGGGCCGAAATCCGATCCACTCGGCCATCAGACCGCCAAAGAACGGGCCCAGAATAGAGCCGGCGACAGCGCCGGATTGAAGCGTGCCCATGGCGAAGCCCATTCTCTCACGCGGCGTATTCGCCGACATGAGCGCAACGGCGGCCGGCATGAAGCCGGCTATGGTGCCGTTCAGCATCCGCAGGAGCAGCAAGTGCCAGGCCGTGCCTGCGAAGCCCATCAAAGCCATGACGACGGCCATGCCGAACCCGGACCGCAGCAGCATCACTTTGCGTCCGTACCGGTCGGCCAATCCGCCCCATAAGGGCTGAAACAGGAACGAAGTGACAAAGTTGCCGGCGAAGATGAGACCGGCCCAAGTCGCCACCTCATGCTCCTCATGCAGGCCCAGCTCTTGCAAATATAAAGGTAAGAATGGAACAATCATCGTCATGCCCGCCATGACCAAAAATTGTCCCACCCAAAGAACGATTAAATTTACTTTCCAATTCGTCAAGTTGCTCGCCTACTTTCGTCCTCGGATCCTGTGACCCGGACAACTTCTGCTTATCTTACCATAATAATACGACACTTACACAACCTCTTACTGCTCGCGTCCGCTTCGCTGCTCGTAACGGAAACGCTCAAGCTGCGGCAGCGCAACCTCTTCGGCAATCGCAATCGCCCGCTCGACATCGTAAGGAACGCGAACCCACTGGATGCCAAAAGGCGCTTCCCGATCGCCGCCGAATACGCCTTCCAGAATCGTATAGCTGGCCAGCGGCAAGCCGTCATAGGGAGCCCCTACGCTGCCGGTGTTGAACAACAGCAGCCCTTGCTTCGCTCCAGACAATAAGGTGTGCATAAAGGGAAGGTGAAGGTCTCCGTACCCCAGCACGTCAGGCGTCTCATCGGTGCCGGCGAACCCGCCCGTCGCTTCGGTGTTCTCGAACATGCGCAGCTTCTCCCGTTTGCTCGCTTTGCGGTAGACGCGATGATAGACGCTGCTCGCGGATGCATGGACCAAGCGAACCCTGCGCCCGCTTATTCGCAGGTCGCAGGCGAAGGGGAGCTTGCTCAAGTAGCGCAGCTGCTCGGCAGAAAGCCGGCTTTGCTGCCAGCGTCCGGCTTCTTTGTCCTGGGGTCCGCCAATGCCGTGGTCCCAATTGCCTTGCACCGTCGTTTCGCATACTTCGCGTATGCGGTCTACCGATTCCGCCGGCTGCGGGCCTTTGCCCACCAAGTCGCCGAGGCATACGATTCGTTCGATCCCGCGTCCGCGAATATCGGCGAGGACGGTATCCAATGCGGTTAGATTGCTATGAATATCGGAAATGATAGCGATTTTGTCCATCTTGTGTCCTTTCCATCGTCAGCACATAAATTCGAACTTCATTATAGCAAAATATTGGGACAATTGCCCATGACCGTGAGAGGGAGTTTTGGTATAATAGGGTGCACGAGAACGTATGGGCTTATTTGGCAGCCAGTTCGTTTTAAAGGGGTAGGTTATCATTCAATCGCGGACGCAGAAGCATAAGAGGGAGAAAGAGAAGAAAGTATGGAAGTCGCTCCGGCTGAAAATCGTTGTGCTGGCCGTCTTCGTCTTTGGCGCATTCGTTTATTTGATCCAGTGGCTGGAGGCCCGGCCGGACATGCAGACACCGACTGCGGAAACAAGTCCTAAGACCGAAGCGGCGCCTCTGCCGACGGCGGTGAATCGCATCGAGGAACCGCCGGCAGCCGCACCCGTCGCTGCTCCTGGCGGAGAACAGGGAAGCACGGCACAGCCGGCTTCGGAAGACAAGGCACGCGTCAAATTAGCCTTCGTCGGGGACGTTATGTTCGCAAGCAAGGTGGAGGATTTGCTCGTCAAGAACGGGTACGATTACCCGTATAAGTATGTAAAGTCTTATCTGGACAAAGCGGACTTGACCATCGTCAACCTGGAGACGCCGATCACGACGAGAGGCACGGCTCAAACGAAAGAATACGTCTACCGCTCATCTCCGCTTGCTCTGCCGGAGCTCAAGCGGGCCGGCGTCGATTTGGTCAATTTGGCGAACAATCACTCGATGGATTATGGGCAAGACGGTCTGCTTGATACGCTCGGGCATTTGGACGAGCAGCAATTACGCCGCGTCGGAGCAGGACGCAATGCGCAAGAGGCGTATAAGCACGAGATTATCGAGCATAAAGGAATCAAAGTCGCATTTCTCGGCTTCAGCCGCGTATTGCCGGATACCAGCTGGATGGCGACTGCGCAAAAGCCGGGACTTGCCGCCACTTATTCGAGCAAGCTGGCGCTGGATGCGATCACGAAAGCGCGAAGCGAGGCCGATCTGGTCGTCGTCATCGCCCATTGGGGCGAGGAACGCAACCCGCGTCCGGTCAAGGTGCAGACGGACTTGGCTCATGAGTATATCGATCACGGCGCCGATCTGATCGTGGCCAGCCACCCGCATGTGCTGCAAGGATTTGAGCAGTACAAAGGCAAATGGATCGCTTATAGCCTGGGTAACTTCATCTTCACGACCAATGAAAATCCGGATACGTGGGAAAGCTTGATTCTGGAAGCGTCCTGTGCGAAGGATCGCAGCTGCGATTTAAATTTGGTGCCTATCTTGACCAAGTGGGCACAGCCGATCCGGATGATCGACGATCAAGCGCAGAAGCTGTTCGAGAAGCTGACGAAAAATTCGGTTAACGCGCGAATCGATACGAAAGGCGTCATCACGGTAGGGCCGGTGAACAAGTTCGTGACGGAAACGCCGAAGCCTCCCATCAACAAGAGCGTGACGAACGGTTTGACGAAATCGAATGACGGCAGCAAGCCTGCTGCGACTTCGCCCAAGCCGCCGGCCAAAGACAGTTCAAAGACGGGCGAGAGCCCGAAGCAGGTCGATACGGCGAAGCCGGAGAAACCGCCGAAATCGGCGGATACCTCCAAAACGGAGGAGCCGGCGAAACCATCGTCCAGCACGACAAACCCGGCGAATACGGCCAAACAGCCGAGCAAAACCGAAAAAACAGAATAATAATGGAAACCAGACTCTGACAACGAAAGGGCGAACAATTAACGATGAAACAATCGATTCGCAACATTTATTGCGTAGGACGCAATTACGGACTGCATGCTGCCGAGCTTGGGAACAGCGTTCCCGACGAGCCGATGATCTTCACAAAACCGACGCATGCCATAACTCAGATGGACGGCAGCGCCATCGAGCTGCCTGCAGGCAGGGGCGAGGTGCATTATGAAGCGGAGCTCGTGCTCCATATCGGGCGCGATTATTCCCCGGGTAATACCGTAGACGAACTGGTCGACCGGATGGCGCTCGGGATTGATTTTACACTGCGCGATGTACAGAATGTCGTCAAGCAGAAGGGATACCCATGGCTGCCGGCCAAAGGGTTTTTACGATCTGCGGTGGTGACGCCGTTCGTTGCGTTCCCTGGTTTCGAGGAGGCAAAGCGGGTAGAGTTCAGCCTTATTCGCAACGGGAAAGAAGCGCAGCGCGGCAACCTGAACGATATGATTTTCAACTTGCAGGTGATCATTGATTATATCGCGCAGCATTACGGTCTCGGCCAAGGCGATTTGATTTATACGGGAACGCCGGCCGGCGTTGCAGCCGTTCAGGATGGCGATCTCTTCGAGCTTCTTTGGGGCGAGAAGACGCTCGGTTCGTTCCACGCGCGCATTCCGGCTTTGTAATTCAACGACAATAAGACCGCCCCGTTCATTCGAATAGGGGCGGTCTTCATTTTGGCGGGTCACTTGGCGGCTGGCTCGTTTCGGGCTAATTTTCCGTTAGCCGCTGCTTCCTCAGACGCAAGGTCGGAATGCTCGTCGCGTACCTTCAAAATTTGGGGCAGCTGCTCCATGAACACGTCCACGACCTTCGGGTCGAAATGCTGTCCTCGTTCTTCTTTAAACAAATTCAGAATGCGGTCCAGTTCCCAAGCCTTCTTATATACCCGTTCGCTGCCCAGCGCGTCGAAGACGTCGGCGATGGCGGTTATACGGCCGAAGATGTGGATCTCTTCGCCCTGCAAGCCGCATGGATAACCGCGTCCATTCCATTTTTCGTGATGCTGGTAAGCGACGACGGCGGCTGTTTGTAACAGATGGCGATTCGAATTTTTCAGCAGGTTGTAGCCGATCGTCGTATGCGACTTCATGATCTCGAATTCTTCATCGGTCAGCTTGCCGGGTTTTTTCAACACGGCGTCCGGAATCGCCACCTTGCCGATGTCATGCATCGGGGAGGCGATCTTGAGCAGCTCCGCTTCCTGTTGGCTGATGCCTAAGCCGATGGCGAGCAAGTACGAGTACTCGGCGACCCGCTTGACATGGTTGCCGGTTTCCTTCGAACGGCTTTCGCCGATTTCCCCCATCGTGAAGATGATCTCTTTTTGCGTTTCTTCGATTTCGGCCGTCAGCAGTGCGGATTCCAGCGATTTGCCGGCATACGATGCAGCTAGCGTTAAGTATTCCAAGTCGCGCTGTGAGAACTGCTCGCTTCTCGTCAGCTTATTGACCGCCTGATAGGCGCCCATAATCTCGCCTTCGTTATTACGGAACGGAATGACCATGAGAGCCTTCGTGCGATAGCCCGTTCTCTGATCGGTGGCGATAGCGCCGTGCTGCAGCACGTCTTTAAATTCCTCATTCGTGTAGGCGTCGTCGATGAAGATCGGGTTCCCGGATTGCACCGCATACCCGACGAGACCGGCCGTGCTCGGGATGCGCAGAGGCGGTACTCCGTGGGCGACGGTGGAATACAGCTCGTTGCTATGGCGGTCCAGCATCCAAACCGTACAACGGTCGGATACGACCATTTGCCGGCCCATATCGGCCATCAGCATGAGCAGATTGTCGAGCCGCCGCTCATTCGCTATTTTGGCCGCATAGTCGAAGATGACGCGCAGCATCTCTTGCGAATCCAAATCCCGCTTGACTCGCACCTTTTCGATTCCGAAATCCTCATGCACGGCGTCTCACTCCCCGGACGATTTTTCCATATAACCAAATCATATTATAATGGCAATAGTTCTGTAAACATAAAGGCCGCCGAATGCAAACGTTAATCGAAGCTATCAGGCACAGGGTTTGCAGGTATAAAGAAGGAGAGATAGAATCATGCTGCACATGCTGCAGTCCGTGACCATCGGACTTATCGGAAGTTTAGCCGTCGCAGGGGCGGCCTATTGGCGAAAATCCCTGTCGGGGTCCGGTTTTGCGGCTGCCGTCTTGCTTGGCACCCTCATGTATGCCGCAGGAAGCCTGGCGTGGTTCGGCACGCTGATCGTGTTCTTTATTACATCGTCCGTCTTATCCAAGTGGAAGAGCCGGAAGAAGGCCGCAGCCGAGAGCGGTTATGCCAAATCCGGTCGTCGCGATGCCGGACAAGTGCTCGCCAACGGCGGAGTGGGGCTGCTGTTATGCCTCGCTTACGCCCTTTGGCCGCACCCCGTCTGGTGGGCGGCTTACGTCGGCGTTATGGCGACTGTCACTGCCGATACGTGGGCAACAGAAATCGGCGGCCTCAGCCGCACGCAGCCGCGCTCCATCGTGAGCGGTCGACGGGTCGCTCCCGGCACGTCCGGCGGCATTACGCCGCTAGGCCTAGGCGCTTCCGCGGCCGGCGGACTCCTCATCGGCGGGACCGCCTGGACGCTCGCCGCGCTTCAACCCGGCGCCGGAGCCGTCATCGGTACGGCCGAACCTGCGTTCGGGCTTCTGCCGCTGCTCCTCATCGGCGTGCTCGGCGGGTTGGCCGGCTCGCTGCTGGATTCGTGGCTCGGGGCCGTCGTACAAGTCATGTACCGCTGCACCGTATGCGGCAAAGAAATCGAAAAAAACCGCCACTGCAAGGCAGCGGCGGTTCGATATCGCGGTTTGGCTTGGATGACGAATGATGCGGTGAACGGGCTCAGCTCGTTGATCGGAGGTGCGGTCGCCGCAGCCGTAAGCCTTCTGCTGTAATCTACTCGTCGTAATATTTGCGCGCGTACGCTTTGTTCGTCACGTAGATGGCGGAAGCCGATATGGCAATCGCTATGATGATAGAGATGACGATAATAAAAGTTACCATGGGTTCAAGTCCTCCATGCCCTAATTTCAGCTCTTCAAGTATTGTACCCTAGCCTCATGGGGATGCCAAGCGAAACTTGCTCGAATCTACGGTTGTTTCGGCGTCCATGGCGGAAGTGTGACGGAACCGACTTCCTGCAAATCGGATAACCGGTTTGCTTTCACGGCATCCGGCGAAGCCGAGTACAAGATGTCGCCGATGTACAAGAGGCGTTCAACGTTTCGGCTGCCGTCATACCAGCCGCTTCCGGACTTTTTCAGATCGTCGTCGGTCAAATGCGTGATTTTGCCCCGAAGCTGGAAGCCCTGCTGCAGGTCGATTCCGTACACATAGGCGCCTTGAAAAGCAAATTCGCCATAAGCGGTCGGGTCGGCCGCCTTGTTATTGGGAACCTCCATGACGGTAACCGGGAAGGCCATCAGTTGTTTCTCCCTGGAGAACAGCAGCGCCTTGTGGTTGTGCAGCAGATCCGAATGGGTGCCGCGGTCGCCGATCGTTTCTTTAAAGAGCTCTTTCGGGTTATTCACATCAGACACATCGAACATCGCAATCTTCATGCCTTGGTAGTAGGCCATCGTTTCCTCACCGGGCCCTCCGGCGCCTTTATTGGCCACCTCGACCGTTTCTTTGCCGAAGCCGATCAAGTGGTTCTCGTCGTAAGGATGCAAATAATCGCTGTAACCGGGAATTTTCAGCTTACCCAATACGGCAGGCGCTGCCGGCTCCTTCAAGTCGATGACGAACAGCGGATCTACGTTGCGGAACGTGACCATGTAGGCGCGGTCTCCGGCATAACGAACCGAGTAAATGCGCTCGCCCGGCGCCAAATCTTCCAGCTTGCCGACCGTCTGCATCGAGGCGTCCAAGACGTACACGTTGTTCTTGGAGGTGAACTCGTCGTTGCGCCACATGGCGCCGGACGTCGTGGCGATCCGGAAGAAGCCGTTATGTTCATCCATCGAGAATTGGTTTAACGGATGTCCCGGCACTTTGCCGCGTCCTTCGTAATGAACCGT